>CAZYWY010000131.1:0-6289 GCA_964651605.1 uncultured Pirellulales bacterium
TTAAAAAGTGCCCTTTTAAGGTTGTTTTGGAATCTTACCTATTTTAACACCTAAAGTTCTAACTACTTGTGACTTAAGCACTTGTGACTTTTGACTGGGTTGAGTCTGAATAACTAAGTGTCCTTTTGAGGGGTTGCAAATCCTCATTTTCAATACTGATAATGGGGTTTTTGTGAAATCTTCGGGGTAACGCACCTTCATTATCAGTATGAATAATGCGGTATTTTTAAAAATACATTGATTATTTTTCTGTGAAAAAATCACACCCGGCGACGTACTATATACGCCATACGATATACTACATACTATATACGAAATACGACTTATGAAAATTCCCCCACGAATCCGGTTAAAAGCCGGTCAAAATTAGCCGATATTTGGCTATGTTCAACTTTATTTATATATTCTAAGTGAGTCGGAGCGGCTGTTAGCGAGACTTATATTATAGACCCCTTTTATGAAATGAACTGAAAAATGTTCCGTTTTTTGAAAAAAAACGCATATTCGATTGGAATTGACATAGATAGCGACAATTTGAAAATAGTCCAGTTGGGCAGCAGCGGCAATGCTACAAATATTGTAGCTGGTTTTAATCAGGCCAGACCTGAGGAAATAAAAACCGGCAGCAGCGGCTGGCAAAGGTGGGCAATTGAAAGTATTCGCCAGATGTCGTCCAACGGCAATTTTCAGGGCAGGGCAGTTACAGCGGCGTTGCCGGCCGCTGATGTTTTTATCGAGCATATAAAGATGCCTAAAGTAAGTGACAATCAACTCGAGGATGCAGTGTTTTCCAAGATAAAACAAAAACTTCCTTCTTCGGCGACGCCGGATAATACGCTGATTAAATGTGTTCCTACGGAGCAGGACAATGTTCTTGTTATGGCGACCGACCGGGAGCTTGTCAACAGGTATCTGGCGATTTATGAAAAGGCAGGCCTTTCCATCAGGTCCATTTGCGTCTGGCCTGTTGCGCTGGTGAACTGCTATACGAAATTTTTCGGCCGGCGCCAGTCCGACCTCAATGCCGTAGTAATGCTCGTTTGTGTGGATGCGGGCTATACCAATGTGGTAATATGCCGGCACAAGAATCTTTTGTTTGCACGGTCGATACCTGTTGGAATCGGGCTGGTTGATGACCAGGCGAAAATATCTTCTCTGGTGCTGGAGCTGACATCTTTCAAGAGACAGTTCTACTCGATGCACCGCAATATACAGCTCGAACGTCTGATTTTCTTTTCGAGCAGGGTTTCCGACCGTGAGGTCTGTGCTGCCATTGCCAAACAGATGGAAATGCCCGCACAGATGGGTGATTGTCTGGCAGCGGTTGATATGTCACAATCTTACAGGGGCAAGTCAGCCGACCAGGGGCAGGAGCATAAATACAGTGCAATAGACAGGAGGGACTGCCGGCTGAACTGGTCGGTTGCGTTCGGACTTAGTCTGTCTTAGGGACAGTTTATAAAATGCGGAGGACACTAATATGGTGAACATAAATTTCGTACCGGATGATTATATTCATAACAACGAATCCCGCAGAACAAACCTTTTGTATGTTGTTCTGCTTGTGGTTGTTATGACGGCACTGGGCAGCTCTTTTGTAACAATCAGAATTCGCCAGCGTGCCTGTGCTGCGAGGGAACAGCTTGTAAATTCGAAAATGGAAAAAATGCAGAATGCAATGAAGCAGTTCGACGAGCTTCAGACGAAGCGCAAGGCGATGATGAAGACGGCGCTGATGACTGCCGAGCTGCTCGAACCGGTGGCGCGGAGTATTTTGCTGGCGTCGCTGACGAATAATCTGCCTGCCGGCACATCGCTGCTCAAGCTGAATCTTATTCAGAAGGAATCAAAGCAGCCGAGTCAGTCAGGTCAGGCTGCCTCGCCGAGCAAATACGAGACGGCTCAGGCGGTTGAGGAAAGAATGTCACGTGAAGTACTGCTGGAGACCCGCATTGAGATTGAAGGTATGGCACCGAGCGACCTTCAGGTGGCTTCGTATATCGAGAGACTTGGCAACTCCAATCTGCTCGGTGACGTTGCGCTTGTTGAATCGAAGGAGTGCAAGCTGAACGGCAATACCTTCAGACAATTCAAGCTGACGGCGATGCTCCAGAAAGAGGCACATCTGACAAAGGATGATGTCGATAGCATCAGGGAAAAAGCCAAAACAACGGTATGGAGTTTTTAATGCCGATGCAGATTAAAATTCGCTGATATTAAAATAAAAAAGGAGCGTGATTATGACAAGTAATTTCAGAAAAATGGTATATTTCATTCTGCTGTTGGGTTTATCTGCGGTCGGCTACCAGTATATGATAAGGCCTGCGAATAAAGACTTTGCACAGGCAAAAACGCGTGTCGATACGAAGATAGCCCAGCTTGCCAAGTTTGAGGAGGCTACTGCCGCTGCTGAGGATTTGACCAAGCAGCTTGAGCAGCTTCAGGAGGCAGTCAAATTTTTTGAAAGCAAGCTGCCTCCGACAAGCCAGATTCACGAGGTGCTTCAGCAGGTTACGCTGATAGCTCAGAAGCAGGGACTGCATCCCAAGACAATCAGGACTCTTGTCACGAAAGACAATAGCGGTTATGTGGAGCAGCCGTTGAATATGGAACTGGTCGGTAATTTCAGTTCGTTTTATTCGTTCCTGCTGGAGCTTGAGAAGCTACCCCGCATTATGAAACTCAGGGAGCTTACACTGGAAAAACAGACCAGCGACGAAGGGCAGATTTCGGCCAAATTCATAGTGAGCATCTTTTTCCAGAATGAAATCGGTTAGGAGTGTTTGATTATCCAAAGCAGGAAAGAACGAAGTAATATTGGAGTATAACTATGTTGTCTTTTATGAAAGAACAGAACCCTGTTCAGCCGGAGGAACAGAACACAAATGCTGCTTCTGCTGCAGCAGGCAGCAGTGCCGCAGGTGCTGGGGAGCAGGAATATTATACCGTCTCAAATCGCGGAAGGGACCTGCGTAAAAGCACTATTACGCTGCTTATTCTGTTTATAGCAGGTCTGATATGCCTGTTTTTTATGATTAAAAAGAGTACGCCTAAGTCGGCCTCGGCTGCTGCTACGGTTACTGAGCAGACTCAAATTGAAGCAACAATTGCAAGACTTACCGGCATAAAATCGGAAATGTACAACAAAATGGACGAAATCGTGAACAAATTCTATGAGTTTTCCGATGTGCTTCAGGTTCAGGTTAATGAGTTGGCGAAAAATCCGTTTCAACTTGAAGGGTATATGACCGGTCCGAAGCCTGGGCCTGTCAAACCTGAGACGGTTGTCGAAGTTGACAGCAACACTGTGCGTGCAGAGCAGATAAGACAGATAGCTAAAAAAATGAAGTTGTACAGCATTATGCAATCGGACAATGGTATGTGCTGTATGATTGATAAAGATATTTTGTACATAGGAGATTTAGTAAAAGACTTCAAGGTTTCCGAAATCGGGAACGATTATGTCAAGCTCCAGATGGAAGATGTTGAAGTCGTGCTGAAATTGTCGCAATAAAAAATTTGGGTTTAAACAACCTGTGTTTTTCCCTGAAGGGGACTTATATGGTAGATTTAAAACTAATATTGTCTAATTTGATAGAGAATCACGCGAGTGACCTGCATATTAACGTCGGTCTGCCGCCTGTTTTGCGGCGTAATACCGAGCTGGTGGAGATGGATTTTCCCGCCCTGAGCAATGAGGATGTCCGTGAGATGATGCTTGCGATGGTCGGCCCGGAGAAATTCAAAAAAATCGAAGATCAAAAAGACCTTGATTTTTCGACCAGCATAGATGACGGCCACAGATTCCGTGTCAATGCTCATTACCAGCGTGACACCATTGCCATTTCATTCAGAGTTATTCCGAATCAGATTCCCAATATAGACAATCTGCATTTGCCGCAGGTTGTAAAGGAGCTTGCGGATTTGCCCAGAGGGCTGGTTCTGATAACCGGACCTACCGGCTCAGGAAAAAGTACGACTCTTGCCTCGATGATTGACCTGATAAATAACAAGTATAAAAAGCGCATCATCACGCTTGAAGACCCTATCGAGTATATGATAGAGAATAAAGGTTGTATGGTTGAACAGCGTGAAATGGGCGCTGACTGTGTGGATTTTGCATCAGGCCTTAAACATGTGCTGCGACAAGACCCCGATATAATTATGGTCGGCGAAATGCGAGACCTTGAGACAACAGGTTCGACAATTACCGCTGCCGAGACGGGACACTTGGTCTTTAGCACGCTGCATACAATCAATGCCTCGCAGACGGTCGAACGTATTATTGATATTTACCCGGCAACACAGCAGAACCAAATCAGAACAATGCTTGCCAATACTCTGCAGGCGGTTGTATCGCAGACATTGTTCAAACGCATAGATGAGCCGGGAATGGTGCCCTGCACGGAAATTCTGCTTTGTACTTCCGCTGTGAGGAACTGCATACGTGAAAACAGGATTTATGAAATCCCGAATATCATTGAAACGTCCCGCAGGCTCGGAATGCAGAATCTTGATAACAGTATAGCTGATATGTATTTCCAGGGCTACATTGACAGAGAAGATGCGGTAATGAGCTCCAACAATCCGGGAAAGATGGAAAAGATTCTTGTGCCTGCCAATGAATTTGAAGTCGTACAGAAGCCCAACTATGCGTCGGTCTAGTGGCACGGCCATCTTGGCCGTGCATTCACGGGCTGGAAGCCCGTGCCACATTAAAATACGAATTTTTGGGGTATAAGCTAATGTTTCAGGAACCTTTGGAAAATAATGGCAATTCAACGGCGGTTGTAGAGAACCGGTATAAAACCAGAACTTCATCCGGGCAGGAACAGGCTGCTCTGCGTTCTGCAGGGTCGCCCCAACGGCCTTACGGCAGCCGGCAGAAAACCCTGGCCGACAAGCTGAAGAGTTTCAGAATCGAGCTTGGTCCAGGCAGAAAGGACATCCTGGCTTTTACAAACCAACTCGCTGTAATGGTGCGGGCCGGAATCAGTTTGCAGGACGCCCTTGATTCCATTTCCAGTCAGCAGACGAACCGGAAATTTGCCGAGGTGATAACCGACCTTAAGAATCGCATCGAGGCAGGCCAGAGCTTCTCTCAGGCACTGTCGGAGCATCCGCACGTTTTCAGCGAACTTTATATCAATATGGTGGCGGCTGCGGAAATAAGCGGAAGCCTCAGCTCAATGATGCAGAAACTGGCCGAGTATCTTGACGACGAGGCTGAGACACGCTCACAGGTCAGAGGGGCGATGGTCTATCCAATCATCATAGCGGTAATGGCAGTTACGGTAACAATATTTCTTCTGTGTTTTGTTCTGCCGAGATTCACGGCCATTTTTGCAGGCAAGGAGCATCTGCTGCCGCGTCCGACCAAAATGTTAATGGCCAGCAGTGCATTTCTGCGGAATTACTGGTTTGTGATTATCCCTTCTATCGGTGCGGTGCTGTGGGGATTCTGGTACTTTACCGGAACCGCCATAGGCAGGCTGTGGTGGGACAAAACCAAACTGTCGATGCCTCTGATAAAAACGCTCTGCCGGAGTCTCTATATAACCAGAAGCCTGCACACGATGAGCGTGCTGACCAAGGCGGGCGTGCCGATTCTCAACACAATTGCCATCACCGCCCAGATATCAGGCAACGTCCTTTTCAGGAATATGTGGCTTGGTGTCTATGAAGAGGTGCGGCAGGGCAAAAAAATCGCAGGCAGCCTCAACACGTATCATCTGATGCCAAGCAATGTAGTCCAGATGATTCGCAGCGGCGAAGAATCCGGCACAATGGCTGATGTCCTGAAAGATGTCTCCAGCTTTTATGCGCGTGAGCTGAGAACCGTCATCAAGGCGGTAACATCTATGATTGAGCCGTTGATGATAGTTGCGATGGGTTTTCTGGTAGGTTTTATCGCTATGAGCATTATCCTGCCGATTTTCAAGATGTCCAGTATCGTGACGGGAAAATAAATTCGTTGCTCGTGACTCGTCGCTCGAGTCATAAGTAAAAATCGGAGTCTCTAAAATGATAAATACGAGATACGAGATACGAGATACGAGATACGAAAAGGGCTTTACGCTTTTCGAGGTGCTGGTTGCTGTACTGCTTGTTGGTCTGGCAGTAGCAGCGCTGGTTGGCTCTAACATCGCATTTACAAAAGCCAACGGCATCGGTACAGAAATGACCACTGCCGAATTTTTAGCCGAGCAAATCAGAGAGCTTACTGCAATGCTGCCTGTCAGCGACCCAGCCGGCACAGCCTGGACGACATTCGGCCCTGAAGAAGCAG
>CAZYWY010000132.1:0-6232 GCA_964651605.1 uncultured Pirellulales bacterium
GAGCAATTATCTCGGATAGCTGCTTATCTTTGGCATCTACGTTGCTTAGTCGTTTTTTAACTTCCATCTGCTGCTGCTTGAGTACCCTGTCCTGCTGTTCAAGTTGTTCAGTCTGACGGACAAGAGCATCTTCGCGTTTGGTAAGCCGCATTTCAAATTCGTGCAGCTCGGTACGCACCTTATTTGTTTCTGCGGTTACAGTTTCTTTTTGTTTTATTGCTTCCGCTACGGCTTCGAGCTGAGCGGATTTGATTATGTTCTCAGCTTCCTTTTGTGCGCCGTCTAACTGCCTTTGCAGGTCTTCTTTGAAAGTCTTGGCTTTTGCTTTGTTCATCATCTGGTAGAAAATCGCAACCAGAGCTGCTCCACAAGCCATGCCGATCACAAGCCCTGTGATTGGGTCGATTTGTCCTAAAATTACCATAATTCTAACCTTTCCCTCGCGGTACAAAAAGTATATACAGCTTTTATTCCACGCAGGGCAGAGAGATGGGTTTTTTAGGCAAAAAAGCCCCAAAGAAGTGATATATGTGCTACGAAATCCCTGTTACAGAGCTGCCGAATCAACCATTTTTAGTCGATTGTTCCCAAAAAACAACATTAGCATCAAACTGGCGCTCTTTTTAGTATAATTAGCCGATTTGCTGCCCAATGCAATATTCCCTCAATAAGAGCTCAAATGCTTTTTCAAGCAGATTTCGTTCACATTTTATCCGCTTCTCGGCTATATAAAACTGTACAATTATCTTGCTTCAGGAGCCGAGAAAACGTCTTTGTAACCCAACTACCGCCCAAGAAAAGACTTAGAAGCCTTTTCTTTGTAAGATAGTACCCTGAAAAAATACGCTCTTTACGGCGTAAATCCGGTACTAGCCACTATTTATACATCCATAGCAGCCTATTTATATAAATTTTAGGGTATCTTTCCAAGCTGGTCAAGGAAAATTTCAGATATGCGGCGAATTATATTTAAAAATGACCTTTTGAAAATCCAACAAACAAGAAATAGATGCTTACTTCGTCCCAATAATGCGAGCGAAGGGAGTCGAACCCCCACGTCCATAAGGACACAAGGACCTAAACCTTGCGCGTCTGCCAGTTCCGCCACGCTCGCATAAGCAAATCAAAGAGCAAAATGTAAAAATCAACATTGATGAGCTGCCGTTTGGCGGCAGTTACTTGTCGTTATTTTCTGGTTCTTTATTCTCCATCCTGTCTTCTATGTTCTTTCCTGCAGTTATTTTATCAATGCGTTTTTCGGCCTTTTGCAGGATTTCCCGGCAGTGCTGAATCAGCAGCATTCCTCTTTCATATTGTTCAAGGCTTTGCTGAAGCGGTATTTCACCCTGTTCGATTCTCCCGACAATCCCTGTAAGCTCTTTGATTGCCGATTCAAAACTCATTTTTTCTATATCGTTTTTTTGTTTTTTTTCTGCCATATTTTAGAAATCCACTTTCTTTATTGTCTATTTTTACTTATTTGTAACCCAGCTTTCAATGAAATTTTCGCCGGCAAGCTCTGTAATCAGATAGTCTCCGACTTGGATGTCCTCCAGTTTTCCAACCAATAGTCCGTTTTTTTGGGATTTCGTGATGCTGTAACCTCGCCGAAGCACCGCTCTGGGGTCCAATCCTTTCAGACGGTTCTCCGCAGCGGCCAGTTGTATTTGCAGTCTATATATGATATTTCTTGCCGATGCAGTGGAGCGATTTATTAAATTGTTTAATTCGAGCTTTTGAGTGCCTAATAGTCTGTGCGGTTCGATTCTGACAATCTGCTCATATAACTGAGAGAGGTTGTTTCGGGCCTCGGTCAGCAAGTGTTTTATTGCCATTGACAGGTCAGCCGATGATTCATCCAACTGCTGTTGAGAATTATTGACCAGTAACAGCAGATCAGAATCCAATCTTTTATGATAATAGGTCAGTTGTCCAAGCAATTCCTGCATATCAGGCACAGCCGCAACGCCGGCTTTGGTCGGTGTCGATGCCCGGACGTCGGCTACAAAATCTGCGATTGTGGTGTCAACTTCGTGGCCGACTGCGCTGATAACAGGGATTTCAGAATCGAAAATCGCTCTGGCCAGGACCTCTTCGTTGAAAGCCCAGAGGTCTTCGAGCGAGCCGCCGCCTCTGCCGACTATAAGAATGTCAATTCTTAGTTGTTTGTTGCGTTTGTTTATATCCCGCAGGGCGTTGGCTATTTTCTTTGCAGCCCCTTCGCCCTGAACCGGCACGGGGTATAAAAAAAGTTTCACGCAAGGCCATCTGCTGTGGATACTCTCCTGAATATCGTGTACGGCGGCACCTGTTTCGCTGGTTAATAGTGCGATTCTTTCTGGATAGGGCGGCAGTGCCTTTTTATATTTTTCATCAAAAAGACCCTCGGCCTGCAATTTTTTTACCATTTGCTCAAAAGCCAGTTGCAGTGCACCTATGCCGGCTGGAATAAGTTCCTCGACGATGAGCTTGTAGTTGCCGCGGGGCATATATACATCAATAAAACCGGTAGCCAGAACTTCTAAGCCATTTTCCGGCCTGAACTTGACTCTTGCTATGTTGGGCTTCCAGATAGCTGCCTGCAGTATGCTGTTTTCGTCTTTCAATGAGAAATAGCAATGTCCGCTGGAGTGTATTTTCCAGTCGCTTATTTGGCCTTTAACTACCAGCATAGCCGGTAGTTGAGTTTCGAGGACTGTTTTTATCAGCAAATTGACCTGGCTGACGGTGTATATATGCTTGGCTGTTTGCATTGTATTGTATGTAATATAACTAACACACGCCCTACTGATGTTGATATTGACATAACTTTAGATTATATCATAACCCTCCGATGTTAATTCAAACAATGAGGAATTGCAAATCTGATATTCCACTTGAAAAAAAATAAAAATTTTTTTAATTTAATATGGACAATTTTTTGTGTTTATGATATAATACCACAATATGGAAACCTCAAAGGAGGAGGCTTGCCTGTCTTTTTAAGTCAATATTTGCGACGGAAAGCACGCAAAAAGTGTTTTTTGTTGGAATAAAAGTTTATCTCTGTGGAAGGAGTGTGTTGTCACTCGTTATTTTGGCTGCTGACTTTGTCACTTTCCTGGGCATAGGTGTTTGGCATTGTTGAGCTATGATGAGTGAAGACTTACACTTTGATAGATGTAGTTTCATTTGTTTTTTTGACATAAGAGTTGAAGTTAAAAATAGATAATTTAGAGGAGTTGGGTGATATATGAAAAGAATGTTTGTAATGTGTGCAGTAATCGTTGTATTACTGTCCGCTTATGCAAACGCTGCTGTAACGCAGTATGCAAATTCTACTTCTGGCGGACTATGGCAATTCATTCCTGGCGGAACTGTGGGTACGCAATTTACTGCCAATCAGAACCTCACGCTTACAAAGCTTGGCGTTTTTGATTATGGTTCAGATGGGCTTGCTGAAAGCCATCAAGTAGCTCTCTTTGATACAGCCGGTAATATACTTTCATCTGTAACCATTGGGGCTGGAACTGCCAATCCTTTGGAAGACGGATACAGATGGGCAGATGCTACTACGGTCTCATTGGTACAGGGTACGGATTATATCCTCGGTGCTTATTATTCCGACGGCAGTGACTGGTTTATGGATACTGCTACCATCGACCCGGCTTTTACCTTTGTGGCAGACCTTTATCTGGATGCAGCCTGGGGTATGCCCACCGATACATTCTTCAATGATGGCAGAGGCTGGTATGGCCCGAATCTACAGGCTATTCCTGCTCCGGGTGCGATTCTGCTGGGCGGTATCGGCGCCGGTCTTATCGGCTGGTTGAAAAGACGGAGAAGTCTGTAGAAAAATAAGAAAATACCAGGATGAAGTTAGGAGGAGATATGAAAAAAATAGTAACAATTTGTACAGTAATAACAATGATTGTGGCGGTAAGTGGTGTGGCTCAGGCGACAACTACGATCAATTTCGGCAATGTCACCTACACCCCTTCGTATTCTGCCGGCCACTATGCCCCGGTTTGGGACCTTACAGCCGGCGATTTGATATTGACGTACAGCATTGATCTGAGCGCCGTTACCCAGACTGCCGCCTATGAGACGCCTTATGTCGAGGTCGGTCTGCGTGAGGTTGGTGCGGGCGATTTCAATCCTGGTCCGTTTAATACCTATCAGGGTGGAAAGGGCGGATGGATGACTTCGCTGGTGGGCGATTTGGCCACAAACCCGACTTCGCTGGATTTGGATGACAAGCACAACCTCAGCGCCTCCGGCGGACGCGGCGAAAGCGATTACGATGTCTATGCGTCAGACCCGACCACGGTTGTGGCGCCGCCCTTTGGCAGCTTCAATACACGGTACATCTGGGGTGACCGCGACGGGGTTGACCCATGGCAGGATACCAAGATGGCAAATACGGGCGGCACCTACGACATCGCGATCACCTATCACGCGATCAGTCCCACCCTGGGCTCGATGATTGCGACGATCAATGGCAATGGGATAGACACCGTGTACCAGGAATTCCTGGTCAGTGGAACTTACTATGCCGGAGGTCTCAGCTTCACAGGTGACATGACCCAGATGCAGGTCTTCACCGGGGCATGGTGGACAGACGGGGCAGGCGGATTGGTTGGGGTGTCAGACATCACCGCAACAGGAACAATCATTCCTGCACCTGCTGCTCTTTTGCTGGGTGGTATCGGAGCCGGTCTTGTCGGTTGGCTGAGAAGACGGAGAAGTCTGTAGGAAAATAACAGAATCAAGTGAGGGAGAGATTAGAAAACCGGTAAAAAATTTATGATTTTTTAGTGTTATTGATAAAAAGTTAGTAAAACAACTTTTTTTAGTTTAGGAGGACAAGTATATGAAAAAAACATTTTTTATTATGATGGTAAGTAGCTTAATGGCTACACCATTGCTGGCGAACATTACACTTACGCCAAATAGTGGTGCCTATTATACTTATCAGCGATGGGATTTTGATACCACACAAACTCAGACCGCAGATCCTCCAAATCCCTACCTGGCAGCGATTCAGCCTGAAACCCTTGTAAATCCATACGGTACGCCGGTGGCTAATATTGCAGCTTATGGTACAGATGCAAGCAAAGGTGGATGGTATGACAATCTTGGCGGTCAGGATGTCATACATGCTGGTCCATTGAAACTTCTTACTGTTGATTTGGCAATACCGAACTTCGAGAATCCTAATTATTTTAAGATAATTGAGCTTGAATTTGCATACCAAGGTGCATTTACAGACCCAACTGTAACTTTTACTAGTCCACAAGGTGCAGAGCTGATTAGTAAGGTAAAAAGCACAGATTCTCTGGGTTGGGATGAATGGACATATACCTGGTCTATCATGCCACAGCCTGCAGCTGAGTACATTTCGATTATCTTTTTGGGTGATATGACTAATGGTGTTAATCTGAATTATGTTGAGGTAGCGACAGCTTGTATTCCTGCCCCTGGTGCGATTCTGCTGGGCGGTATCGGCGCCGGTCTTATCGGCTGGTTGAAAAGACGAAGAACTTTGTAGAAAATTGACGGGTAAAATATTGAATATGGAGCGACAGACAGGGATGTTGTGACTTGTCTCCGCTCTTTTTTGTTCGAAAACGAGTATTTGAAATTAAATCGGAGAAAGTAAAGGAGGATATGAAAAAGTTATTAACAATTTGTGCAGTAGCGATAATGTTAGTAGTTAGCGGAGTGGCTAACGCAGCGGAAACTATAACCTTCAGTCTGTCCGATATCGTATCCAACATAGGCGGGCTGAGCGACGCAAGTAATCAGTGGGGTTTATGGGCGGTCCGGGCTATGCCGGTGGTGACGGGGGGCAGCTACACCATCACAGGAGCCTCTACGACCCAGATCGGTTGGGGTACCGAGGCGCCCAGTTCTTACTCTTGGAACACCTATGGGACAAACTGTGCATGGTTCTACGATGAATCCGGATCCGAGGCATGGATTGCATCTAATCCGCTTTATATGTTCATGGATGTTCCTCAGGATAACTTCGAAAGTTATACGTTTGACGGAACAGGTGGATTTGTTGGTAGCTACTCGCCGGGAGGCGGTGGCACATTTTATGCCTCTGGCTATAATGGCGGAGTAGGTGGTACCAACCTTGTAACAGCGGTCAGTAACAGTAGCACGTTTAGCTTTAGCTTCACGCTTGGCTCAGGAGCCACTTGGGATGGTACGTGGCAGTTCTTAGTGGATGGCAGTAAGTATACAC
>CAZYWY010000133.1:0-3481 GCA_964651605.1 uncultured Pirellulales bacterium
CTGGTGTCGCTTTCGGAGAAGTATTGCAGAAAATCCACAACTCAAGTTACACATTTGATTTGACAATTATAGAGACAATTATAGATAAGGAAGTGCAAAATGGGCCATTAGAAATGAAGGTACATAACTCAGGTATATTGCGATGGGATAGCCCTAAAGAGTTCGGCGGACTTAGTAGGATTATGGATTTGAATACAGGCAATCGGCTTTTTCTTTTTCCGTCACAAAAAACCGCAGCATATTTGAAAGACATTCCTGGTCATGATGAAATACCTGATGATATAGGTCCTTTTAATATGATTCTCAATCCTGTCGAGAATTTATGGAACCTCCGTGATGGAACGGAAAAATCGCTCGGTGAAAAGAATATTGACAATCAGCCGGCAGTCGGTTTCGAGGTTCAGCGGGATATAAATAATGTTGGTACTATCATTGTCTGGGCAAATAAGAAAACAGGCAATCCAATACAGATTGAAATTACTGTATATAATCCTGAAGACACCTCGGAATCAGCGAAAGTAATTATTAACAATTTCAATCTGAATGCAAAACTCGATGAAAAACTATTTAGTTTGAAGCTGCCGGAAGGTTATACACTTGCGTATCAAAAAACAATAGATGATATTGTAAAAACAACCGAGTCAACTGCAGAAGCACAAAAGATTTTAACTGCCATTAAACTCTGGGGCGATGGACAGGAGGAGAAAGCTATTGCGACAATTATGGGCGTTGAATGGGCGAAACCAATAACATTCGCAGATAACGTATATTTTTTCACTTTTCCTGAAAAAGGGTATATTCAGCTTAAATCCGCAGACCAGGAAAAGGTCAACAAGGAAATTGTTAATACAACCAGGCAGGTTAGAGGTCTGTGCAGTAAAATTTGGGAGGCTGCACAGGCAGCTATATCAGCTAAAGAATATAAAAAAGCCGAGCAATATCTAAAAGTTACGCTGGAGCTTGGTAAAGTTATAAATCGTGACCCGGAACTTGCTTACACTGCACAAATGATTGGTCATTCTATAATAAAGAAATCACTCACAACTTTGGAACAGCTATACAAAGAAACTGCTGAGCAGGAAAAATTAGCTCAAGTACAAGAACAAATCAAGGCCATTGATGCGGAAATAGAAAATCTCAAGAAACAAATATCAAATATAACCGGCGGGTAAACTGATAAATACCCTCCACAAAAATACTAAGCCGGGCTAAAATCTGCTCGGCTTTTTTATTGCAATATTAGGCGTAATAAATTCAGAGCGGTTTGAGCAGTGCGGATTCTTACAGTTTGTCTGTCGCCGCTAAATATAAATCGCTCTGTCCTGCTGAGCATTTCCGATGCGATACTGATATAGACCAAGCCTGTCGGTTGAGCTGGGGTTTGGCCGGTTGGGCCGGCGATGCCGGTTATGCCAACCGCATAATTGGCTTTAGCTCTGTCCCTTGCACCTTTAGCCATTGCCTCGGCGATTTGTTCGCTCACCGCACCGTATTTTTCGAGCAATTCAGTCGGTACGCCAAGCTCGCTGATTTTCGAGCTATTGCTGTATGTTACCCAGCCCTGTAAAAAGTATCTGCTCGAGCCGGGGACATCGGTCAGCACTTTGGCCAGCAGACCGCCGGTACAGGATTCAGCAGTAGCGACGGTTTTGCCCTGCCGGGTTAATTTCTCACCAACAACCCCTTCCAGGTTTTGCTCTGCGGTAGCGAAAACTAAATCGCCAAGTTTATTTCGCAGAACCCGCTCATCCCTTTCGGCCAACTGCCTGGCCTTGTCCGAATCCGTGTCGGTTGCTATAACATATAAAGTTATAACACCATTTTGCACTGTACAATTAACCAGCGGATTTCTGCCCCGCTGCATCAGAACGCCGAGCATCTGGGCGATTGCTGATTCGCCTGCACCAAAGCATCTTAATATGCGAGTCGTTACCGACTGGCCTGCTGCAAACCGGCGAAGCTGCGGCAAAAGCTGCCCGAACATCTCTTTCATTTCTGCCGGTACGCCCGGCATCGCAGCAAACAGCCTGCCCTTTGACAGAGCCATTATTCCCGGTGCAGTGCCGACTTTGTTATCCAGCGTCTTTGCACCGGCTGGGATATACGCCTGAATTTTGTTACGTTCCGGCATTGGCATATTACGAAATTTGAAAAAATCCTGGATTTTCTTCAGGAGTTCATCCTGCAGCTCAAGCTCAACGCTGAGAAATCTTGCGAAGGCCTGCCTTGTCAAATCATCATCCGTTGGTCCAAGCCCGCCTGTTGTCAGGATGATGTCTCCATCTTCGCAGGCCAGTTCGAGTTTTCGTACAATAGCCTCTATTTCGTCGCCGACCATATATGCGCTGACCACAGGTATGCCGATTGAAAGCAACTGCTCCGCCAGATATGCTGCGTTTGTGTCAACTGTCCTGCCGACCAACAATTCGTTGCCGATACTAACAATGGTTGCCTTTTTCATAAAATCGAATTTTACCTTGCCGGAAGAATGTTGAAATCAATTTCTATATTTGATTTTCCTCAAAAAGATAATGACCATATTCAGCCGGCATCATAAGTGGTTAGGTGCAGCCTATTATAGTGAATCTCCGTAAAGGAATAGTTGTTTTTGTGAATGTCCTTCTTTTGGCATCTTAGCAACCGCTTCCAGAGTGTCCGGCTGAAAAGTTTTTCCAGCCTCTTTGGCAACTCTCTCCAAATCATCAAAGCGGATGAAGTTCCACTTGGTTTTCTTCATCGTCTCAGCAAGGATTGGCGCCTGAAGTTTTCTGAACAAGAATCTCTCTCGCTCCTTGGGAATTATGATGAATCTCTTGGGACACAGCTCTTCGGGGATGAAAGAACCGCGAATGAAGGCTTCTGAGATGCCGGTTGTATTCTCGACCTCAAACTCATATCTGATTCGCCCATTTCTGTCAATCCACAAGACGTCAATCTGTTTTATCCTGTCATGTTCCCAGGTGTCCTCAGAAACATAACGCCAGATGCGGACATCATCGCACATCTCAGAGAGCGGCTTGTCATTAACCTTGAACTTCTGTTCCTGGGAGCCCACCCATACTTTATATCCAGCTTTCTTTCCAAGAGTAGCTATATGATAAATCATAAGATTGTGGATGCTTTCTCTGCGACCGGCCTGTAGTTGACGCTTCAGCATCCAACTGCCATCAGAAGTCCTGATTGCGTACTCCTCCAGGATGGAGGCCACGTCTTCAGTGTCGGGCGTCAGGGCATTTGGAAACTTTATGAAAATCTCCTGCAGTACATCATCAAACGACGCCTTGACCTTTTTGTCCAGGACATTAAGGACTACTTTTTCCACACGGTCGCTAAGAGCCGGATTGTAAAAATTGGTAAAATCTCTGCCTTTCAGCCACCACGCCTTGCCTGTTTTGCCTTTGGATTCCTCGACGTCAATGAGTTCAAACTCCTCGCTGAGGTGGTCTTTGAGGACATCTTCGATGTTTCTTGCCCCGACAGG
>CAZYWY010000133.1:3491-6149 GCA_964651605.1 uncultured Pirellulales bacterium
CCATTATGCCGTATAGAATATGCTGGTAGATAGTCGGCTCTGCCCGCTTCTCAATTATTACCTTGGCAGCCAACACCACCTCTCGCTCGTAAGTTTCTTTGTCAACGCTCCACTCCGGCAGCTGTTTTTCTTCCTCCGGCTTCCTGAATCGGATGTAGTAATCGCCGACTGCCGAGCCATACGGCTGAAGCAGGCCCTTGGCTGAGGTTCGAGCCGGGGGCTGATAGACGATTTTCTCGAGGTCAAAGCCGGATAGGACAACCGCCTTGATGATTGAGTTCCACACCGCAATCTCTGTGCTGTGGAATGTGACTGTGAGGTATCTGCCGGGCTTTAGCACATGGTACATCTCCCTGAAGGCCGATTTGAGCATCTTGTGATAGTAATCAAAATCCTTTTGCTGCTGACTGTTTATTGTTATCTCGTCCGCATAATCCATATCCATACCCAGCCAGGCCGCCCAGAGCGTACTCAACTCGAGATATTGGATTGCACCGCCATACGGGGGGTCGGTGAAGATGTAGTCCACTGAATTCGGAGAGATGATTTTGGAAAGTTCCAACGCATTTGCTGTTTCGAGCAGGATGTTTGCACCGTCGTTGATATCCTTCAACTTTTTCGCTCTTTTATAGAATCGTACCTGGTCTGCCGCATCCGCCTTACCCTTCAGAATACCCTGCTTGCCGAGAACTGCACTTTCAAACAGCATCCAAACGTTGGATTCCATATACACTGGCGGTGTCCAATAGCTCTGAAGCGACCAGAAGGAAGTTGTGCTTAGAGCGCTCCAATGTCCCTTTCCGCCTGCTTTTGCGACAGGACACATATTGCTTGCTAAGTGAATCATTGAGCTAAAAGCAAGTTTGAAGATGCTCCGTAGTTTTCTTTTCTCAATTTTATCTATCTCGTAATAAAGAATAGATAACGCATAAAGATTTCTCTTGTTGAAAAGATCGGGTATTGTTTCTTTGCCCTCTCGTTTAATAAATTTGTTGCCATCATAGGCCAATTTGTTTTTAGGATACCACTTTGGCTTTAATTTCCAGATTCGGTCAATTAAATCTATGTCTTTTTGTTTTGGTGTAGTAGCATATTTTTTGCAGCCATGGCATAGACAGCGCAATTCCATTGGTACTTCTTTATCTCTATCCCAAATGGTTGCCAGTACTATTGCCTTCTGATTGCATTTTGGGCATGTTGTCTCATAGAGTTTATTGATTCTGTCTTTCAATTTGGTTTCTACTTTTTTAAATTCTTTCTCAATTTCCTGCGAACTTACCCTGCTTAGGGTATTCTCAATAATGAGGGCAGACATTGGGTTCAGGTCTATTGAGATTGCTTTTCGTCCTGCCTTTATCGCCTCCATCGCAGTGACACCAGAACCGCCGAACGGGTCGAGAACTATTTCGCCTTCTTTTGAGTAGTGCTTGATGTATTCCGAAACCACGTTGTGCGGTTTTCTGGCCCAGTATTTATGAAGGAGATACATTGGAGTATGGGCCTGAGCGATTATGGCGTAGTCAATATGTTCTGTACTCGTCATTTTCCTCATTACATCCTTGCTTCTTGTATCTGTCTAACTATGTATTATCACGTTTCCGTATAAAACCTGTCATAGTCCACAGGATACCTTACGGCAGGCAGGACTTACGCCATTTCATCTGGCAAATTGACCGTATAACACGCCATAATGATGTTACAATACAGAAGGAAAATTCACAAGGAAAAATGTGTGAGAATGCACAAACGACCCGATAATCTTTTGTAACGCAGATTTCTAAATTAGCTCGTCAATCTCTGAAGCCGACTGCCGGGCGATATTCAATAATACACCTGCTGCTGTAGCAGACAATAGGATACTCGTACCGCCGGCACTGACAAAAGGCAAAGGTATGCCTTTGGTCGGCAGAACGACCGTTACTACACCTATATTAAGGGCAGCCTGGATGGCAATAGCCAGGACAATGCCGGAAGCCAATAACTTTCCGAAGCGATCCCTGCAGCGAACAAATACCACAATACCCAACACGGTAAATAAGATAAACAACGCAATTACTGCCGCATTGCCGGCAAAGCCAAGCTCTTCACCGATGATAGCAAAGATAAAATCAGTAGTGTCTTCGGGTAGATGGCCGTATTTGCATATTCCTCTACCCAGACCTTTTCCCCATAAACCGCCAGAACCTAAGGCAACGAGCGACTGGGTAGCCTGGTAAGCTGCTGAACCAGCCAGTTGGTCAGGTTTTAAAAAGGCTTCAATACGTTTCATTCGAGTGGGCGACTGGATAAGCATCACGGCAAATGCTGCTGCTGCAAAAGGTAATGGCATAATGATATGCCACCATTTTGCCCCTGCGATTATTAGCATCAGGAATGACAGCAATGCAATAAAAGCCGCTGTGCCGAAATCTTCAATGATGACAAGCCCGACAACAAAGCCGATAAGTACGCAAATCGGGACGAATCTTCGCCGGAATGATTTCAGGCTGTCCTCTGATTTTGCAGCGAAAGCCGCCAAAAAGAAAATCACCGACCATTTTGCCAGCTCGGAAGGCTGAAAACTGATGGTAAAACCACCTAAAGGGATTTTTACCCAGCGATAGTGCTGGTGCACCATAGGAACAAACTGTTCAGGAAATATATGAGATGCTTTTTGAA
>CAZYWY010000134.1:0-6141 GCA_964651605.1 uncultured Pirellulales bacterium
AAGTGCCTATCCCGCTATGTTAAATACGGCAAAATTAATTCTCACCAGCGGCAGAGCTAAAGAAGCAGATAATTACTGTTATCCTATAAAAGACATATTAAGTCTAATATCGAACGGTCCACAATGATAAACTGCAGGATTTTTTATGATTGCCTCGTCGAGCGAGGCTTTGATTTCTTTACAGGTGTGCCTGATTCCCTGCTTAAGGATTTTTGTGCCTATGTTACCGACAAAACCGGCACCGACAGGCATATAATCGCCGCCAACGAGGGCGGGGCAATTGCCCTTGCGTGCGGCCATTATCTTGCAACAGGCAAAGCAGGGCTGGTTTATATACAGAATTCCGGCCAGGGTAACGCCACAAATCCTCTTGTTTCACTTGCTGATACGGACGTATATTCGATACCGGTATTGCTGTTGATTGGCTGGAGAGGCCGGCCGGGAATCAAAGATGAGCCGCAGCATATCAAGCAGGGCAAAATAACACTGTCTTTACTCGACGTGCTGAGCATCCCATACAGACTTTTACCACAGACAAACGATAAAATCAGTCAGTGTCTCGATGAAATTGCCGCACTTATAAAAAGTTCGCAAGCTCCAGCAGCACTGGTGGTAACGGAAGGGACTTTTGAATCGTACAAATCGCAGATTGTCACAACGAGCCGTCATCAACTCGAACGTGAAACAGCAATAAAAATCGTGGTCGATAACCTGGCATCTTCGGACATAATCGTCTCAACAACAGGTAAAATTTCCAGAGAACTGTATGAATACAGGGATACCGCCGGCAAAGACCACAGCAGAGATTTTCTTACAGTAGGCTCTATGGGGCATGCTTCTCAAATTGCGCTCGGTATTGCCCTGGCCAGGCCGCACAGACAGGTATATATTCTTGACGGCGACGGCGCCGCCATTATGCACATGGGGTCATTTGCCATTACAGGTTCGCAAAAAGCAGAAAATATCAAACATATTATTCTCAATAATGGCTGCCACGACTCGGTCGGCGGACAGCCCTCGGCAGGATTTAAGATTAGCTTTGTCGATATTGCCAAGGGGTGCGGCTATAAAGTCGCACTGGAGGCCGACAATCCCGCTGAAGCTCGCGAGAAAATGAAAATGCTAAGCTGTTCACAGGGGCCGGCTCTGCTGGAGATAAAGGTTAAAAAGGGCGCCAGAGATGATTTGGGCAGACCTAAATCATCACCCAAGAAAAATAAAACCAATTTTATGAGGTTTTTGGCGGATTGAAACAGAAAGAATACATCGGATTCGGCAACATTCAGAATATAGCCGACGTGCTAAAACAATTCTCGGCCAAAAGGATTTTCCTTGTTACCGGCAAAAATTCTTATGTCGAATCGGGGGCAAAAAATCAACTGACCCAATACTTGTCCGGCTACGATGTCACCAGGTATGACGATTTCGGCAGCAACCCGAAAATCGAGGATGTCGCAAAGGGAATCGAGCTTTTCAAAAACGCCAAATGCGATACAACTATCGCCATAGGCGGCGGCAGCGTTATAGATATGGCAAAGATGGTGACATTTTTCGCAGATAATAATCTGCATCCTGCCGAGTATATTAAAAAACCGCTTAAAAAAGCGAAAAAAAATCTGCCCCTCGCAGCAATCCCCACAACCGCAGGCTCCGGCAGTGAAGCTACCGGTATTGCAATCCTGTATATAGACAAAAAGAAATATTCAATCGAGAGCAGTTCTATTTTACCAGACGCAGTTATTATCGACCCTGCACTGACGATGTCACTGCCTAAATATACAACGGCTGTAACCGGAATGGACGCTCTTTGCCAGGCGGTCGAGTCCTACTGGAGCATAAAATCCTGCGAAGAATCCAAAGCCTTCGCCTCAGCATCAATCAGGTTGATAAATGCAAACATCGTCCGGGCAGTAAATGCACCGGATACAGATTCAAGGCTGGCTATGGCTCAGGCCGCCAACCTTTCCGGCAAAGCCATTAATATCACCAGAACCACAGCTCCGCACGCCATCTCGTATCCGATGACATCATATTTCGGAATACCCCACGGTCATGCGGCTGTGCTGACTTTGCCGGCTATGCTCGAATATATCGCAGCAGTTAATGACGACGACCTGCTGGATGCAAGGGGCTGCGGATATGTAAAAAATACTCTGACAGAAATATGTAACTTATTCGGTTGTACAGAAATCAGCCAGACAAAGAAAAAAATTGAAGACTTAATACATACAGTAGGGTTGGAGACAAGACTAAGTCGGCTTGGGATTACAACAGAAAAAGACATACAAACCATCATCAGCAATGGATTCACCCCCGAAAGAGTCGGGAATAATCCTCGCAGACTGACAAGAGAAGTCCTCAAAGAAATTCTCGAATCTATTTATTAAATCGCCGTTTTTTCCGAAGTCTGATGTACTGACAAAAGAGGATTCATATAATGAAAATACTTTTTGTTTTTGGTACCCGGCCTGAGGCAATCAAGCTCGCCCCGGTCATCAAAGAGGCACTGCGACAGCCCCAGACAATGCAGACGGTAACCTGTATAACGGCTCAGCACAGACAAATGCTCGACCAGGTTATCAGCCTGTTCGAGCTGCCGGTCGATTATGACCTTAATATTATGACGGCAAATCAGTCAATATTCGATGTTACCGTAAAAATATTGTCACTGCTGAGAGACGTTCTTGAAAATGAACAGCCGGATATAGTTATAACACAGGGTGACACAACAACGACTTTCGCTGCGAGCCTGGCGGCTTTTTATCTCAAAATACCCGTCGGACACATCGAGGCCGGCCTGCGAACGCTCAACAAATATCACCCTTTCCCGGAGGAAATCAACCGCAGACTGACTTCACAAATTGCGGACTTACATTTTGCACCGACAGAGAAAGCCCGTCAGAATCTGCTGGCCGAGGCCGTCCCCGATGAGAGGATATTTATTACAGGCAATACAGTGATAGATGCCCTTAAGATAGTAACCCGGCAGCAGTCAGACCCGCTGGTGCAAAAAGAAATTGAAAAAAACTTTCTCGCAAAAACAGGCATATTGCCCGACCATCAGCGGCTGATTCTGGTAACAAGCCACAGAAGAGAAAATTACGGGCAGGGCTTTGAAAACATAAGTTATGCACTGAAGGAAATTGCCGCAAACAACAGTGACATTTGCATAATATATCCTGTGCATCTAAACCCGAATGTTCGGCGGCCTGTGCAAAAAATTCTGGGCGGGATTGAAAATGTCCGTCTCATCGAGCCGCTCGAATACGCAGAGTTTGTATATCTGATGAATAAATCCTTCATCATTTTAACCGATTCGGGCGGAATCCAGGAAGAAGCCCCCGCCCTGGGTAAGCCCGTTCTTGTTATGCGGGAGGTTACGGAAAGGCCGGAGGCCGTCGAGGCCGGCACGACAAAGCTCGTCGGGACTGACAAAGATACGATTGTCCGTCAGACGCAGCGGCTTCTGAGTGACTTTCAGGCGTATCAGAAAATGAGCCGGGCAAATAATCCTTACGGCGACGGCACTGCTTCGGCAAAAATTCTTAATGTGCTGAAGAATCAATTTGCACAATCAAACACCGCAGTCGAATTGGATGCCTGCGTGGTTTAGTAATAAAGTCCCGTTTTCAGAGAGAGCAATATTATCAAATCTTTTAATTATATAACCCAGCCTCATACTTTTCTTCACGTCATTCCCCGTATATGTTCGAGTCTGATTGTTCGGCGTATCGCAGGGACAAAAATCACGCCCAATCAGATTACCATATTTCGGGCCGTATTTAATCTTCTGGCGCTGGTTTTTTTCATCGCCGGCGACTATATGTCGCTGATTCTTGCCTTTTGTGCATTTCAGTTTAATGAGATTCTCGACCACGTTGATGGCGACCTTGCACGCTTCAAGAATATTCGGTCGAGAAAAGGCCTTTTCCTGGAGTATCTGGTCGATGTCCCCGGCTCGACAATATACGGATTGTTCGGCTTGTCCGTGACAATCGGGATTTATCGCACCTCGCACAACATAAATATATTTTTCATTTTTATCGCAGGCCTTATCGCCTTCGCACTGAATGAAACTTATGCAAAGGCTTTTTCGCTGAGGGACAACAAGCGGGGTCTCCAGCAAGCTGAGTATTCCAGATACATAAAGCTTGGAGAATTAGGAATTATTAACAAAAAAATAATTAACGTTTTATACGCTTTTTATATGTGGCGCAACCAGTTGATATTATGGGCGGCACTGCTCTTTTGGCCTGTCCAGAAATACTTACATTTCAATCCCCTTTTCTGGTCGATGGTGTTAATCGCTCTGGTCAGCCAGATGCAATGGATAAGGACAGTATATATCGGATACAAAAAATCAACCGCTGATTCCTGAATCCCGTTGTTATGGGGTATGGTGATTTTTGTAATAATTTAACAGGATAAGTTATGTTTGAGTATGAACCAAAGGTTTGCATTGTAATTTTAAATTGGAATAATGAGACTGACACAATAGCATGCCTTGACTCACTTTCTCATTTACAATACTGCAATTATGAAATTCTAATCGTAGATAATGGCTCGCAGGCAAATAGTATTGATAGGGTAAGACAAAAATATACGGATTTAACAATAATAAAAAACGACAAAAATCTCGGCTATACAGGTGGGAATAACATTGGCATCAATTATGCGTTACAAAATAACTATGATTTTGTTCTCCTACTGAATAGTGATACACTGGTAGAATCGGATACATTGGAAAAATTAGTAGCTGCCGCAGCCGGTGAAAGCAAAATAGGAATAGTCGGAGCCGTTAATTGTCATTATGATAATACATCGCAATATTGGTACACGGGAGCGAGGATAAACTGGTGGAGTGGTAATTATACATCTGTTAAAAAAGATGGAAATGATATACAAATCGTTGATAAAGTTGCGGGTAGTTGTCTGCTGATAAAAAAGGAATTGATAGAAAGAATTGGCGAATTCGATCAAAACTTCTTTGCTTATTTTGAAGAGTCAGACTTGTGTTTTCGTTGTAAAAAATCAGGTTATAAAATTGTACTTTCATACGAGGCAAAGATTCAGCATAAGTCACATGATTACAGAAAATATCTGACCGCAAATTATTTTTTAATAAGAAACAAACCTTTGTTTTTATTAAAAAACAGCCCGAAGTATTGTTTGATTACATCTCTTCCATATTATTTGTATCAGACTGTCTTATCAATTTTAGTCTCATTATTGAGAAGAGAAAAGAAACAGGCATATGTAAAGTATTTAGGATTCAGAGATTGTATTATCGGCAGGTTCGGAGAAGGAAGTTTAAGACATATTTTGGAATTGCAAGGCTGATAGACAGTGGAAAGTGTTAAATATTTGACGGTAAGTGACATCAGGTCTTTGTCTAAGAACTGTTCTACGTCAAAATATGGGATTATCGTGATGCGCCCCATATCTGCCTTAGTCGTTTTTTGTCTTCAATTTATACCGGTCTCAGCAAATCAAGTAACCTTTGCAATGATGTGTATAGGTGTGGTGTCTGGGATTTTGTTTGGTACAGGCCTCACGAATTACTATATCTGGGGTGTGATTACACTACAAATATTTTTTTTGTTGGATCATATTGACGGTGAATTGGCAAGGGTAAAAGGTTTATGTAGTCTTTCAGGCAAATACTTGGACATTATAGCTCATTTTGTCGTTCATCCGGTCGTATTTATGGGTGTCACTATAGGTATATACAGAAATTGCCAAAGTAATATTGTTTTAATTTTCGGTTTTATAGCCTCAATTTTTATTAGTGTGTTTGATATTGTAACATGGTATGGCAAAAGCATTATACTGCAGTTAGCAATGGAGGAAGAACTTTGCAAGGGTAAAAATAACCATTTGGTCCTTGATACGACCCATATAGCTGAGAATATTCAACAGACACAAGAAACCAAGAATGAATCCTCAAAATTTAAATTTGGAAGGTTGCTTTTTATCGGTCATTATCCTTTTATAATGAACGCTATCTCCCTGTCAGTTGTTCTTAATATTTTATTCCCATTACCATATGTCTGGCGGGAGGGTATTGATTACTTAGCTATTATGATTATCTTTTATGGTGTTTTTTCCCCTGTTATGTCACTCTTATTCCTGGTAAAGGCA
>CAZYWY010000135.1:0-6066 GCA_964651605.1 uncultured Pirellulales bacterium
ACGGGTCACGAGAGACGAGAGACGAGTCACGAAGTACCTTGGTTGCTTCGACCGGGGTTATTGGAGTGCAATTGCCGATGCAAAAGATTTTGGCTGGCATACCCAAAGCGATTCAGCAACTCTCGGCTACACCGGAATCGGGAATGAATTTCACACGGGCGATAATGACCACAGATACCAGGCCGAAAATATCAGTTCGTCGGCTTGACATCTCAGGCAAAATTGTCACCATCGTTGGTACGGTCAAAGGCGCCGGTATGATTGCACCCAATATGGCCACCACACTTTGTTTTATCACGACCGATGCGGCGATAAGCAAGCCGCTGCTGGCTAAGGCTCTGTCGGCTGCTATTGGCAACTCACTCAACAAACTTACTGTTGACGGACACCAAAGCACCAACGATACCGCTATAATACTCGCCTCCGGCCAGGCAGGCAACCGCCCCATCGCAGTAGCCGACCGCAGATACAAGAAATTCGAGCAGACTCTGACTGATTTATGCAGCGATTTGGCTAAGCAGATGGCACTCGATGCCGAAGGCGCAACAAGGATGTTCAAGGTCGTTGTCAAAGGAGCTGCCACGAAAGCCGATGCCGCAAAGGCCTGCAGAGCGATTGCCGATTATCCTTTAGTCAAGTGTGCCGTACACGGCAGCGACCCGAACTGGGGCAGAATCCTCTGCGCAGCAGGTTCAGCCGGTGTAAAACTTAATCCCGACAAAGTTACCTGCAAAATCGGCGAACTGACTGTAATGAAAAACGGCAGGCCGATAAAATTCGATGCTAAAAAGGCAAGTAAAATAATCTCGCAGGCCGAACATACAATCACTCTCGATTTGGGCGTGGGGCGTGAAAGCGATTTTTGCATTGGCTGTGATTTAAGCGCCGAATACGTCAGAATAAACGCCGACTATCGCACATAAAAAAGAACCTTAGAAATTAGTATCTTTTTTGGGCCGAATATGCTAAAATCATTGATAAGATGAAATTAAAGAGCGGTTGTTACTTATTGTTTCATTTCAATTTTTGTGGCAGAACGCCCAGTTTAGCTGCGTTCCTGGCCGGTAGTATAATTTTATGTTTCGGCTGTGCGAATGTTCGCGTTACAGACCCGTCAAGAACGGCAACTGAACAATTCCTGCTCTCAGAAGCAGCGGTAGAAGCTGTCGGTCTTTTATCTTTTGATGCAATTCACGGGCGCAAGGTTTTTGTAGATAGTAACAGTTTCGCTTCTGCTGAAAAAGATTTTGTATTGAGCGAATTCCGGGCTAAATTGCTGCATTCAGGTGTGAGCATATTATCAAAAAGAGAGAAAGCAGAAATCATTGTTGAAGTGCGCAGCGGCGGCGTTGGCATAGACCGCTACGAAGCCTTGTTCGGCATACCTGCATTTGTAGCACCTTCAGGTACTTCGGTTGCCGTACAGACGGTTACTCTAATTACGCCTGAAATTGCAATTACCAAAAAAATCAAACAGGTCGGATTTGCCAGCGTTGCTTATGTCGCTTATTGGGCAGATACCGGCGAAATAGTAGCCAGCTCAGGGCCTTATGTGGGAAAAACTTACCGCGAAGACTGGTGGTTTTTGGGATTCGGACCAAACACAATCGGTAATATACCACCTGTAAATTACGAGTCGGATTGAGCATAATAGATATAGATTACTGTATCTGTTTTTTATAGATTTTTCAGAACTGCAAACCGGAAACTGGTGGGTTTATGCGACGTTGGATATCTCGAATCTTATTGACTTTATGCGGACTTGTTTTAGTCGTAATAGTTGCAGTCCAGGCGATTCTTTTTACGGATTTGCCGAAGCGGTTAATCCTCGAATACATCAATAAAGAGTTTGGGTTGAAAGTAACTGCACGTTCGCTGCGCACGAGTTTGTGGGGCAAAACAACTATTAAAGATTTTGCTCTGTCTTTGCCGGATGAAAAAGATTCGCTGCTGGTAATTCCGGAAATGAACATTTCCCATACCGCACCGGCTTTAATTCCGTTTGGTGGCTCTTTTACGCTCTACGATGCAAGAATTGTAAATCCAACTGTCAATATCAAAGAAGTCCAAAGCGGTCGCTGGAATATCCAGAAATTCGCAAATCACATTCAGCAGGTTACAGCCGGCCGAAAGGACCGACAGGCGTTCAGCCTGCCTGAGCTTGATATTGTCGATGGTCTGATCGCCATAACGGACTATAATAGCCACATCAAGAAACTCGGTGACATCTTCTTCCAGGGCAAACCACAGAAACAATACACCTGGAATTTTGAAATGAATATTGCTTCGCTGATAAAGGCCTCAGGAAGTTTTGCTCAAAACAGAAGAAAACAAATCAATCTTTCTTTCACTACTGATGGTAAATCAGCACTTTTGAACTGGCACGGCCAGGCTAGGCTGGCCGGTTCAGGAAATACCTGGTTGAATTCGCAATGGCAGATTGATATTTCCCGCTTGGACTGCCTGTGGCAAAACTTTAATATCACTTCCAGTGACATTAAAGCTGCTATAGCTATAGACTGGCCAAATATTCGACTTGTTAGTCTTGATTCAGCCAGCGTTGAGCAACTGGAGACTACAGGGGAATTCTCTGCTGAAACACGCAACTGGAGGATTTCCGTTGATGCCGAGGGCATAAAGGCAAATAAGAATCAAAGCTCGCCCATAGATTTGCGAGTAGTTGCGGGCGGAAGCCCCAACAATGTTACTGTAAGTCAGTTTAGAATGGCTTACAAAGACCTGCAAATCGAAGCCGCCGGAGACGTGGCTTTACCTTCAGGTCAGTTGTATAATGCACACGCTGACGCTTCCCTGCTTACCCATCCGCTGAAGGCCGGTGAAAGAAATCTTGCCGATGTATCCGGGGACATAAAATGTGAAACAATAATCACCGGCACTATTCTGCCTGTGAACCTTCAGTTGAAGTCGGTTCTTTTCGGAAGTGACATCGCATTTAAAAATAAGGCAGTCGGTTCTGTCAGAATCCCTTGGCAGGCAGAAATTGACACGAAGTTGCTAAAGTATAAAACAGAACAATTCCAGCTATTCGACGGCACCTGGAATCTACAGGGCCAATATGACCTGTCGAAACATTCCCTCGAATCAGCTTTGCATACAAATACAGTATCGCTTAAGTCCATAATTGAATTATTTGACATTCCTCTGGATTGCCGGGGACAGATTACAACCAACCTGGAGGCACAACTGCCGGTGAATGATTTAAACCAGGCTGTCATATCCGGTAATTGGAACATCAATGATTTGAAGATACCGCCTCTTGAGGCAGATAACGCAAAAGGGCTTATCGATATTCAGAACGGCATTGCGAGATTCGAGCAAATTCATCTGAATCGCAGTGAGGGTCTGATTTCGGCAGACGCATCTTTTCAGCTTACTCAGCCTCAAAATATATCTATTGATTTGGAATCGCAGAAATGGCCGCTGTATGTACCGGATTATAAAATGACATTGGTTACAGACGCTAAAGGCAGTGCATCTGTCAATATTCCAAACCGGACTATGAAGGGCAAATGGCAGATGTCCACATCTGTTGCAATTGATGATAATAATCTTGCTGTTGCCTCTGCGAATGTTGCGGTTGATAGCAGTACAGTCGATTTGGATAATATCAAAATATCTGCCTTTGGCGGCCTGGCCGATGGAACGGCGACAATCCCATTTGAAAACTGGACAAACAGCAATGCTGCAATTCAATGGCGGGATATTGATATGAGAATGTTTGCCCGCTGTTGGCCTAAACTTAAAGGATTTGCCGGTCAACTTTTACCCGACCTTACCGGAAAAGTTTCAGGCTCTTTAAATGTCACTCAGGCTCAGGGAAAGCTGCCTTTAGAGCCTGTGCAGCTTGAGGTCAACGGCGAAATCTCCGAAGGCAATTGGCGAAATGCAAAAATCAGCGGATACCGAATATCGGCTTATCTTGGGAAGAAAAGACTTCTCATAGATAAAGCTGAGCTGAAAGCGATGGATGGTATCATAAAACTCGCAGGCAGCGTAACTGAGCATTCCGGCAGTTTCTCGACGTATGTCAACGCTGATTTTTCACAGCTTGAACTGAATCAGCTTGTTCATCTTTTCCTGCCCACGTCAAAAACTGTTATTGGACGGTTGACAGGAAAAGGTATGCTCGTTATTCTTTCAGACTTGCACGGTATGACAGGCGAGGTAAATATCAGCCTCAGCGAATCTGACCTGGCCAGTACACTTATTGTAAGCACTCTTTATGATACAATGAATCTCAAGCTCGGAAAGAACGAACCGACAGGAAAGGGACAAATCAAACTGCGTTTTGAAGGCTCAGCGATTGAGATTCCGAGCTTTGTGTATTTCAATCGTGGTGTGGACCTCCGGGGCGGAGGTACTATTGATGACATCACACAGGGCGGAAAAAGTACTATCCGGGGCTATGCCGCAGGTTCTGCCAGGCCGTTTAAAAACATCTCTCTGCCCGGCATAGATGAACTGGACAAGTTAATGACATCACTCCAGAACGATGTTTCCTCTGTACAAATTCGCGGAACTCTTGCCGAACCAAAAGTAACCGTTGTGCCTTTCCAGGAAATCAGCGGCAGTTTGCGTACGCTGCTTTGGCGTCAGTTGCTCGACCGGGACAAAGGAACTGCACATTGAGATAAACTTCCGACTGCCGGATTCTTATGGTTATATCCCGGCACAAGCTGACTGATTTGGCGGATTATTTCATCGCGGCTGCAAGTCGATGAAATCGCAATCAAATGCTCTATGCCCAGGTGAAGTTTGTCGCTGTCAAAAGGTATGTTTTTCCAGATCTTGATTTTAGGGTGCTTTGTAGGCTGAATATCTTCGCCCTCTATGGACAACTCCTCGAAGAGCTTCTCACCCGGTCTGCTCCCTGTAAAGACGATTTCAATATCCTCGCCTGGCCGCAGGCCGCTCAGCGTGATAAGCTCCCTTGCCAAATCCACAATCCTGACCGGCTCGCCCATATCCAGCACGAAAATCTCGCCGCCCCTGCCCATAGCAGCCGCCTGCAGAACTAATTGAACAGCCTCCGGTATCGTCATAAAGTACCGCTTCATTCGCCCATCGGTGATGGTTACAGGCCCGCCGTTGGCGATTTGCTTTTTGAATATCTGGACAACCGACCCTTCGGAATCAAGCACATTGCCGAACCGGACGGTTACAAAATTTGTTTTGCTCGTTTCGGCCAGATTTTGGATATACATCTCGGCGATTCGTTTCGATGCCCCCATTATGCCTGCAGGTCTGACCGCCTTGTCGGTGCTTATCAACACAAAGTGAGCAGTCCCGAATTGAGCCGCCGCATCAGCTACAATTTTCGTACCTTCGACATTGTTCTTCACCGCCTGGGCAGGATTAAGCTCCATCAAAGGGACGTGCTTATGAGCTGCGGCGTGAATCACAATGTCCGGACTGTGTCTCTTGAAAATTCCCTCCAGAGAAATCCCGTCGGTAATATTACAGATAAGCGCAGCCACAGGAACAGCCGGGAATCGCTTCAGCAGTTCTCGTTCTATGTGAAACAGCGGATTCTCAGCCTGCTCAACCAGCAGCAGAAGTCTGGGCCTGAAGCTGCATAACTGCCTGCACATCTGGGAACCGATTGAGCCGCCTGCGCCGGTAATAAGGATAGTCTTGTCTTTTGCAAAGGCCTCAACCGAATCCAGTTCAAGCTGCACCGCCTCTCGGCCAAGCAGGTCGTTGATGTCCACATCGCGAATCTGCGAAACACGCAGCCTGCCTGTGGCAATATCGGTTATGGAAGGCACGGTGCGAAATTTGATTTTCGTTCCTTCACATACCTGAATGATACGCCTTAGCTGCCTGGCAGTCGCTGAGGGCATAGCAATGGCGATTTCCTCGATATGGCGTCCTCTGCAGATTTCGGGCAGTTGTTCCACTGTGCCGAGGACGGATATGCCGTGGACGTCGCGTACGATGGCGAAGAAGGCGAGGCCTGGGGTTTGAGCTACGACTATGACGCCATTATCTTGGACATCATGCTTCCCAAGAAGGATGGCCTGGCGGTCTGCCGGAACCTACGGG
>CAZYWY010000136.1:0-6054 GCA_964651605.1 uncultured Pirellulales bacterium
AGGTTAATCTCGGTCTGCGACAACGGCTGCGGAATGGACGCTGAAGACCTAACGTTCGCATTTGAATCGCACGCCACCAGCAAAATCCAGACAAGCGCGGATTTGCACAGGATTTCAAGCCTCGGCTTCCGCGGAGAGGCCCTGGCAAGCATCGCATCGGTTGCACAGGTTAAAGCCGTCAGCAGAACCAGAGATTCGCTCAGCGCCAACTGCATCGAGTCCGATTGCGGGCAAAAAACCGCCGTCAGCCCGTGCAGCGGCGATTATGGCACGACAATTTCGGTCAGGGATATTTTTTATAAGCTGCCCGCCAGGCGCAAGTTCCTGCGCACCGCAAATACCGAGATGAGCCATATCACAGAACAATTCATACGCATTGCTCTGGCCAACTGCACCGCTGAAAAGAATCTGGATTTGACTTTGCTGCACAACGGCAGAGAAAGCTGCCGGTTTTCCGAAAAAGACGGACTCGCAGGCCGAATCGACGCGCTTTTCACAATGCCCGTAGGGGCAATTTCCCAAAACCTCATCGAGACTCAAAGCAGCGAAAAAGGCCTGCATATTCACGCACTGCTGGGAACGCCTGAAATATCTCGAACCAGCAACAAGCTCGAATATATATTCCTGAATAAAAGATTCATCCGCGACAGATTTATATCGCACGCCATCAGGGAGGCGTATCGCGGCCTGCTCGAGCCGGGCCGGTATCCGGTTGTCTTTTTGTTTATCGAGATGCCGTATGAGGATTACGATGTAAATGTGCATCCGACAAAAATAGAGGTGCGGTTTTATAACGCCAATCTCGTCCATTCGCAGGTTCTGGCAGTTATTAGAGAAAAACTGCTGAGCGTCAATCTCCAGATGCCGGCCAGGATGCCGCATTCAGATGGTCTGCACAAAGAGGCTGTTGGTGATTCTGTTGCGTCGGCGAATCCGAAAATTGCCGAGGCAATGGCGGAATTTTTCAGGAAGCACAGGCCGGTTCAGCAGAGAGATATTGAATTTCAATACGGCGCAAAAGACAGATTTCGCCATAGTCCACAGGCTCGAACCAGCCCGGCGGTGCCGCTGGAAATGCAAACAGACAAAAAATTCCTTCAGCTTCACGACAGTTTCATAGTCGCACAAACTGCCGAAGGATTTGAGTTAATCGACCAGCACGCCCTGCATGAGCGGATTATGTACGAGCAGTTGCGGCAGCGTATTCAGGCCGGGCCTTTGCCGGCGCAGAGGCTTCTAATTCCTGAGACTTTCCATCTGCCTGCAAACCGGGCGGATGTACTTGAGCAGAATGCAGAAATTATAAAAAAGCTGGGTATAGAAATCGCACCTTCCGCCGCCGGAGTTGTTGCAATCAAATCGTTTCCGGTTTTGTTGAAGAATGCCGAGCCGCTTGATTTTATGCAGGATTTAATAGACCTGCTCGACAGTAAATACCCGACGAGCGATGCAGACAAGCTGCTCGATGATGTCCTTAGTATGGCTGCCTGCAAGGCCGCTGTAAGGGCGGGACATCGACTCAGTGACAGCGAAATAGAACAACTGCTGGCAGACAAGGAAGCAATAAATTATTCGAGCCGTTGTCCGCACGGCAGACCTGCTGTAATCGAATTTACTTTAAGCGAACTGGAAAAACAGTTTAAGAGAACCTGATGAAAAAACGACGGTTACATTTGATATTGTCATTTTTTATGCTGGCTGGATTGGCCGGCCTGGTAGTACTGCTTACACCAGGCAAAATATCACCACTTCGTACCGAATACGCTGAACCGGCAAGAATCGTGTCACTTGCGCCGGATATTACCGAGATTCTTTTTGCACTGGGTCTGGGCGATAAAATCGCAGCGGTTTCGAGCGACAGTGATGAGCCTGCTGAGGCTGCCGGCAAAAATAAAGTCGGCAATTTCTGGCAGCCTGATACCGAATCGGTTATCGCAACCCGCCCGGATTTGGTTGTTACACTGTCGTTCGAGCAGCAGAAATCCGTTGCTGCCACATTAAAGCGATTAGGCTACAGGACTTTGACTGTCAAGACAGATAAAATCGAAGAATTGTGGACAGCGATTAGCCAAATTGGCTCAGCAGCCGGATGCGGCGACCGGGCGGAAGAACTTATAGAAAATATTCGCAGCCGATTGAGCAATCTTCAGTTGAAATTCAGCACAACTAATAAAGTCAGGGTCTTGTGGGTAATTCAGGCAGAGCCGCTCCGGTTGGCAGGCCGAAGCACCTTCATAAATGAGCTGCTCGAGTTGGCAGGCGGAGAAAATGCCATCGGCGAAACTATTCAGCAGTATCCTGCGATAAGCACAGAGGAATTGCTGGTTTCCCGTGCGGACGTTATTATTCAGTCGGCTATGGATTCCAACGATATCGAAAAACAGCAGCGAGCAGCGGAAACATTCTGGAGCAAATATCCGCTTCTGCCTGCCGTGAAAAACAATAGAATCTATGTAATTGATTCGGATATTGTCCTGAGACTTGGACCGAGGTTGCCCGAGGCGGTTGAACTGATTGCAGGTCTTTTGCATAAAAGCGAACAATAAATTTACAGTTAAAAACGCTCTGTAGAAAGGATGTCATTTCGACCGGAGTGAGCGAAGCGAACGTAGTGGAGAAATCTGGATTGTTAGCAGCTTGGCCAGATTTCTCGACTTCAGCCCTTTGGGCTTACGCTCGAAATGACAAGTTGCTCGTGTTTTTTTGTGAGAAGGATTGAAGATATAATTGAAATATGGCTGAAAATTTTTCAATAAAGAAAGTCACTTTATGCCTGTCAATCAGCCTGGTACTGCTGCTTGCGGTGATGTGTCTGTGTACGCTGGCGGGGACGCAGAAGATTTCTCTGCAAAAGGCATTCGCCGGCCCGGGACAGATACCGGGCGAAAATATCGACTATGAAATTTTGAACATCAGATTTCAGCGGGTATTGCTCGCTGCTATGGTCGGGGCGGCACTGGCCTGCTGCGGGGCTGTCCTGCAGGCGATTCTGCAAAATCCGCTTGCTGAACCTTACATACTCGGAATATCCAGCGGTGCTGGCTTAGGGACAGTTATTGCCTTCATATCGGGCATAACCTGGGAATTCTGGGCGGGCTCTGCGGTAACCGTTTTTGCATTTGCTGGTGCGGTTTCTACGGTTTGGCTGGTCTGGTTTATAGGACACTTCGCGGGCAAAAGCCGGCTCATCTCTCTGCTGCTGGCAGGAGTGGTAGTCAACTCATTTTTCTCTGCGATGATAATGTTTCTGGTTTCTACCGCAAAAAGCCAGGACCTGCAAATGACCGTCTATTGGCTTATGGGTAATATAACTGAAAAAGCAACGCCGGTGCTTGTCACAGGCGGCGGCATCATCGCAGCGGGAATCATAATACTTTGCGGCATCTCCAACAGGCTCAATATTATTACGCTCGGCCAGTACCAGGCGCAGAATCTCGGCATAAACACGCACAGAACCAGGCTTCTCGCATTTACCTGTGCGGCTATGACTACCGCTGTTGCGGTAAGTCTGAGCGGGCTGATTGGTTTTGTCGGCCTAATCGTGCCGCATACAATCAGGCTTATATTCGGGCCAGACCATCGCAGGCTTTTGCCGTTAAGCGCTGTTGCCGGTGCGATTTTCCTGGTAGTTGCCGACACGATTGCCCGGACGGTTTTCGGACAGGAGCAACTACCGGTCGGCGTTATCACAGCCATAGCGGGAGGGCCGTTTTTCCTGCTGCTGCTGGCAAGATACACACGCAAGACAAACTAAAATAATATGAGTGATATAGATATTATAGAAGTTGAAGAACTTGATTTTGGTTTTACCGACAAGTTGATTCTGCACAATATCAGCTTTGCGGTCAAACAGGGTAGATTCATCGGGGTAATCGGGCCAAACGGCATTGGTAAGACGACATTGCTGAATCTGCTGTGCGGGATTTTACGGCCTAAGTCAGGCTCGATAAGGCTTGCGGCAAAACCCATAGAAAAATACTCGGTCAGAGAAATCGCCCAAAAAGCCGCCGTCGTCCGTCAGGAATTTGTGCCGGCGTTTGATTTTACCGTCAGCGATATAGTATCGATGGCCAGGGCGCCTTATTTAGGCATACTCGGCCTGCTGAGCCGGCAGGATATACAAATAATCGACGATGCGATGGAAGCGACCGGCACGAGCGGTTTTGCCGACAGAATATTGTCGAGCCTCAGTGCGGGTGAACGTCAGCGGGTCTTTATAGCGAGGGCGCTGGCTCAGGGTACGCCAATTTTGCTGCTTGATGAGCCGACAACATTCCTGGATTTGAAGCATCAGGTAGGCATTTATGACCTGCTCAAAGCGGCACAACTCGAAAAAGGCAAAACGATTGTGTCTATAACGCACGATATTAACCTCGCTGCCCAATATTGCGATGAAATACTTTTTCTTGCAGCCGATGGCTCCTGTCAATTTGGTCGGCCTGAAGAAGTCCTGTCTGCCGAGCGAATCAGAACTAACTTTGAGATTCAGGTTTTCATTGGCAGGCTGGGCAAGGAAAACTTTTTTATCCCTCTGGGTAAATTTGCAAAAGACCGTGATTTATCTTGAAAAACTCGATATACTTATTATAATGTTTTGTTTATCTCGTTACTTGTTAAAATAATAACCCATTTGGAAGAAATAAAGGTGGCACAAAAACGGACGAAACCTTCCAGAGAAGAAATAAGTTCAATGCGAAAAAAAAAGCCTATACTAGCTGTCAGTGATGTCAGGCATTTTAAGGAGATGCTGCTGGCAAAACGCACTGAAATACTCAGAAATGTCGGCGAAATTGAGAATGAAGCCCTGAAGAAATCCAGGATTGAATCATCCGGGGACCTGTCCAGCATGCCAATCCACATGGCTGATTTGGGAAGCGATAACTTTGAGCAGGAATTTGCTCTTGGCTTGATGAACAGCGAGAGAAAGCTGATTATGGAAATTGACGAGGCCCTCGAACGAATCGACAAAGGTATTTTCGGTATTTGTCTGGGAACGGGTCAATCTATACCAAAAGCCCGGCTCGAAGCTCAACCCTGGGCCAAATATTGTGTCGATTACGCCCAGAAGCTGGAGAGCGGCCTTGTAGGATAACAGCTGTTCTATATGGAAAACCGCTGTCCAATCTGCCATAAAATTGTAGTTAAACCCACAACGGATTCTCAGCAGCAGGCAAATATATTTCCGTTTTGCTCGAACCGGTGCAAACTTATTGATTTAGGCGGCTGGCTTGACAGCAGATACAGAGTTATCAGCCAGACGGAATCTCAGGAAAATCAAAGCCCATCTGAGAATTCCGTCAATGGAGGAACATAAACTTTCCGAAAGGATGCAAGATGGTTAGCGGTAGCGGAAAAAAAACTTTCAAATTTCTTGAGGAGATGATATTTCTATTTCCGAAAATCTTTCAGGCCTTCCGAATGGCCCTTCAGCCGACCAAACTGATTATAACTTTCTGCTGTATCGCAGTGCTTTGTATCATCGGAAGGATTATGGACCTTATCTGGTACTGCACGGGCCAGTTTGTACCGTCCGAAGGGCAGTCTCCTCTGATATATCAGGGCGTCTCTTCCTCAATGTGGGGTTTTGCCGCCACAAAATTTCACAGGGCTGTGGAATCGGTTTTTGCGTTCGATGTGCCGGCTCTGGTGGGAAATATCGCCGAATATTTTCAGGCAATCGGAATGATGTTCAAAATCCGCCCTGTTTATTGCACCATATTTTCTGTTGCTGCACTGGCTGTGTTTTCAATCGGGGGCGGTGCTATCTGCCGAATCGCAGCACTTCAGATTGCCAAAGGTGAAAAGCCCGGCTTGACGAACTCGCTGCGTTTTGCCCTGAAACAATTTACAAGTTTTTTTACAACGCCGCTGGGCCCGGTTGTAATTCTTTCGGTTCTGGGGATTTTTGTAGTGTTTTTAGGAGTACTTGGCAATATCCCTGTGGTCGGCGAACTGCTCGTGGGACTGGGGCTGCCGCTGGCGCTGGTTTTCGGGTTTCTGCTGACTACGGTTGTCATAGGCACATTTGCAGGATTCAATCTTATGTTCCCTGCG
>CAZYWY010000137.1:0-6054 GCA_964651605.1 uncultured Pirellulales bacterium
CCGTAGAACAGAAAAAGTAATATTAAAAACCGTAGGGTGTGCACCGCACACCATATCAAATTAAAATGGAAACATCTATGGCACAAATCAGATTAAATACGATATTTGTTATCTCTATGCTGGCCTTTTCTGCTGCCTCTGTATGTTCGGCGGTAACCACTAAAATCACACGTCACAACAGCAGCGCCGACCTGCTCAAAGGCACAACCGAAAACGTAATTATCAGTTCACGCGGCACAATAGCGCTGGGGCGTTCGGCAGAGGTGCTGCTGGATAAATTCGAGGGTTTCACCGACGTCTGGTCCATAAACAGTATGGTCATCAGCGGAGGGACTCTTTATTTCGGAACAAGCCCGAACGGCGGCATCTACAAATACAATCTCGGCACGCTGACTCGCATTTATCCGGTGCAGGCGGATTCAAACCAGCCGGCAGTTCTGTCGAAATCAGCAGCCGATTCGAATTCTGCTGCCGGTGAAACAGTCAAAGCCAAGGATTATCTGAAGAATGAACACATATTTGCTATGGCGCTGGATTCGTCCGGCAGGCTGCTTGCAGGGGTAAGCGGCAACAAATCCAGGCTGTTCCGTTTCGAGGCCGACAAAATTGAGACCGTTTTCGAGGACCAGGACAGTAAATATATCTTTGCCATTGCCGTTGACAGCAGCGGCAATATCTTTTTGGGTACCGGCCCCAAAGGAAGGGTCTATCGAATTGCTTCATCAGGTACACCACAGATTATATATGAAAGCCGTGACAAAAATATCCTGTCGCTGGCTATAGGCAGAGACGGCTATATATACGCCGGCAGCGACGGCAGAGGAGTAATTTACAAAATTGAGCCACACGGAAACCAGGTGACTGTTTTATATGACAGCGAACAACCGGAAATTGTCTCTCTGCTGGCGGCAAGCCAGGCATTCAAGTCGCCGGGTGCTGCCGAACCAAATGCAGCAGGGGCTGTTGATGAGGATATTTACGCCGCCGCCACGCTCGCACAGGTTGTGCAGACGCAGACGAAGTTCGCCTCATCGGTTGCGGAACTACCTTCGTCCGGCAGGCCCGAAATCGACGAAGATGAAAAAGACTCCAGCACCGCTGTTAGTGAAGGTGGGCAAAAACTTGAAATCGCCAATACCAAGGAACCCCCTGCCAGCAGAACCGAACAACCAAGCCCGATTGTTCGCAGAGGTGCAAAAGCGACAACATCCAGTCACATTTACAAGCTCGATAAAGATGGCTTCGTAACCGATGTTTTCACCGAGAATGTAGTTTTGTTCTGCATGGCTCAGCAGGGCAGCAAGCTCTTTCTGGGTACGGGCAACACCGGCCAGGTCTTTTGCATAGAGCCGGCCCCGGAAAAAAATTCAGTGATTTATGAAGACCAGCAGGCTACACAGATTACCTCTATTATCGTTGACGGACAGGATATGTATCTTGGCACGGCCAATCCCGCCAAAATAATAAAACTCCTGCCCGGTTATGCAAAGGAAGGCACTTACATCTCCGACCTCATCGATGCCGAGCAGCCGGCTCAATGGGGCAAGTTGCAGCTCGATGCCGATATTCCAGCCGGCTGTAAAATCCTCGTGGCCAGCCGCAGCGGAAATGTTAAGGACGTGAACGACCCGACCTTCTCGAAATGGTCCGAGCCGCAGGAGATGACAAAGCCGGTACAACTGCAATGTCCAACCGGAAGATTCTGCCAGTATAAGCTGTTCTTAAGCAATGACAGCGGCAATAAAAGCCCGCTGATAAGAGAAATCGCAGTGGCAGGCACGATACCGAATCTTGCGCCGAAGGTTCACTCGGTTGATGTCACCCGGCTGGAGATTCCGAACAAACAGGGCGTGCTAAAGATTACTTTCAACGCAACGGATGAAAACAGCGACAAACTCCTTTATACAATCGACATTCGGAAAATAGGGCGGACAAACTGGATAAAGCTAAAGGATGACCTCGAAACCAGCAACTACGAATGGGACAGCAGAACAGCCGAGGACGGCAGATACGAAGTTAGAGTAACCGCAGACGATTCTAAAAGCAACAGCACATCCACAAGTCTGACCGGCAGCAGGGTAAGCAATCCGGTAATAGTGGACAATACTGCTCCTGCAATCGAGCCGCCGAAGATGACAACCACAACAATAGACAACAAAAAGGAGCTGGTTGTTAATGTACAGGTAAAAGACGAGCTTAGCGCAATAGGCAAACTCGAATACACCATTGACAGCAATGAGTCCTGGCAGTCAACCGTGCCGGACGATTTGGTTTATGATACCACCGATGAATCTTTCACAATCCGCATCGACTATGAGAAAGAACTGCCGAAAGGCGAGCATATCCTGTCTTTGAAAATCGCCGATGCAGTGGGCAATACAGCATACAAGACCTTCGATATTACAGCCGATTAAAATTCAAATGTCGAGATACGAAATACGAAATACGAAATACGAGATATAGAATTTGAAAAAGTTGCTAAAACGGTCGAGCAGCTTTGTATATCAGCGGCTTACGAGCTGCCGGAGGATGTGCTGGCTGCGCTCAAGAAATCAGCCGGCAACGAATCCAGCCCGACTGCTGCAAAAGTGCTGAACCGGCTCATTGAAAATGCACAAATAGCAGCCGATGAAAAAATCCCGCTCTGTCAAGATACCGGCCTGACTATAGTATTCGTGGAGTTTGGCTCGCAGGTTATTATCCGTCCGCCCGCCGCCAGCAGTGAAGCGACCCTGACCGAAGCAATCAACGCCGGTGTTGCAGCCGGTTCTGAAAAAGGATACCTGCGAAAAAGCGTCGTCGCCGAGCCTTTGAAAGAGCGCAAAAATACCGGCAGCAATTCTCCTGCTGTCGTTCATATATCAATGGTATCCGGTGACAGGCTCAAGCTGACCGTTATGCTCAAAGGGGGCGGCTGCGAAAACAAGAGCCGGTTCAAAATGTTCAACCCGACCGCATCGAGGGAACAAATCCTCGACTGGCTCGCCTCCGTAACAGCCCAGGCCGGCGCCGATGCGTGTCCGCCTTTTATTATCGGGGTCGGAATCGGCGGCAGCTTCGAGCAAAGTTGCCTTTTGAGCAAAAAGGCCCTGTGCAGAAATCTGGATGAAAGAAATCCTGATTTATTTTACGCTGATTTTGAAAACGAACTTCTTTCGCGAATAAACAAACTCGGAATTGGCCCTATGGGGCTGGGCGGGGCAACGACAGCCCTGGGCTGTATGGTCGAGACCGCACCCTGTCATATCGCATCGCTGCCGGTGGCAGCCAATATCGAATGCCACAGCCACAGGCACAAATCCGCAATTATCTGACGAGCTCTTTCGCAAGAGCGATATATTCTTCGGGACTGAGCTGCTGAGGTCTTTTAGCTGCATCCAGCCCGCAGCGTTCAAAAATCGCAGACCAGTCTGCCTGTGAAAGTCGCTCATCTGGTGATTTGTCTGCCAGTTTGCCGCAGCCCTGAATTGTTTTTCTTTGGTGGGACATAAACAGATGCACCGTCCGACAGAATAAATCCATATCCGTAATTCGGCTGCATTTTTCAGGATTTCTTGAAAATGCTACCATTGCCGAATTGACCTTTGGCATCGGCCAGAATACCGAAGGTTTCAGAACCCTGTTCATTTTGACATCACCTGTCGCACCGAGAAAAACACTTAAAGTGCCGTAATCTTTGCTGCCCGGCTTGGCGGCCATCCGCTTGGCAACCTCTTTCTGAACGGTAACAAAGAACGCATCAGCAACGAGCGGCCCTGTTACCAGATTTGTCATAACCGGCGATGCAACATTAAAGGGGAGATTCGCAACCAACAGAAACCTGCCGGTCTTGTTTTTAAGAGCAAGTAACAATGAATCAGTCACAATTTGGTTGAAAGTATGTTTGGTATCGAGAATATCGGCGTTGATTAGGTCGATATTGTTATATTGTGCCAACTGCTCTTTTGCAATTCCCGCCAAAGTGTGGTCGTATTCTACGGCGACGACCCTGCCTGCTTTTTCTACAAGCTCAGCGGTCAGTGAGCCTGTCCCGCAGCCGACCTCAAGAACGACATCGTTCTTTTGTATATCAGCCGACTCGACAATCAGCCGAAGCAGATTCAGGTCTATAAGAAAATGCTGCCCCAGCCTTTTATTTGGCCTGACCCCCGCCAGTGCCAATAATTCTTGTATTTCAGTCTTGGTCTGCAATAATTAAGACGCCCTCACTCTACATTTTTTCAACCCACCTTTTATTTCCCGCAGCATTTTTTATATTTTTTCCCGCTGCCGCACGGGCAGAGGGCATTACGGCTTATCTTTTCATCACGACTTAAAGGCTCAACAACAGGCTTATCATCAATATCTTCCCACCTCACATTTTCTCCGACTTGGTTGGCCGAAAGACAGGAGCGTATGGTTTTCGCAATAAAATCAACTCTTTGCTTTTCATCCAAAAGCAGATACTCTTCGCCATCGCTGGCAAAATTACTTTTTGCATATCCCATTAGCTCGAGAAATGTCTCTTTATCTACAGGCATCGGCACGCCTGAGGTCATAACAAAATCATAAAAGGGTATTATTCTTGTCGCAAACGCTATGCCTTTTGTGGCACTTTGCGACAAACCCAAATCGACGAGAAGATACTCTCTGTCATTGAATATATCATTTACATACGCACCTGTGCCACGCACAACTTTCGCAACCTGAACAATTGTATAAAAAGCATCCGACATAGCTTTCAGAACGATATATTCATCTGAATCGGCCTCCATCTGCGAATCAGCCAAATATCGCTGGACAGCGTTTTTCCCGTTTTCATAATGGTCGTAAATACAATGGTCCATCAGCACACATATTTCATCTTCATCAGACAGAATGAGAGTATCCCCCTTCATAAGGCCAAGCCTTTTTCCACATCTTTGAACGACTTCTTTTTTAAGAGTTTCGGAAATCCGGTTCTGGAAATTCCGGTTGATTTTCCTATATGTTTTATACGACTCTAATAATTGATGATTAGCCATTTTACTTTCCTGCTTCTGTATTTTGTATCCTGTGTTCTGAATTTTGTTTTTTTGTTTTGGCCATCTGGATTGCGAGCATCAGGGCTGCTTTCATACTGGATGGGTCGGCAACATTTCTGCCCGCAATGTCAAAGGCTGTCCCGTGAGCAGGCGATGTCCGTATAATCGGTATGCCGATAGTAACATTCACCGCCTGCTTGAAATTGAGCAATTTCACAGGTATCATCCCCTGGTCGTGATACATCGCCACAACACCGTCAAACTCGCCGTGAACGGCACGCAAAAAAAGCGTATCCGCCGGTATTGGCCCATCGCAGTTTATGCCCTGATTCTGCGCCAGCAGAATCGCCGGCGTTATGATTCGCTCCTCCTCATCGCCGAACTGCCCGCCCTCGCCTGCGTGCGGATTAAGCGCTGCAACGCCAATTCTCGGATTTTCGATTCCAAAATACTGCTTTAATGCGTCATTGAGCAAATCAATCGGCTCGAAGACACGCCCGATTGTGAATTTGTGCCTGACCTCGAACAGCGCCTCGTGAATCGTCGCCAGCGCCAGCTTGAGCGGCTCAGCCACAAACATCATCACCTTGCGGGGCGATTTGCAGCGGGCGGCGAACATCTCGGTATGTCCCGGCCATTCGGCACCGGCCATCTTCCAGCTTGTCTTGCTGATTGGTGCGGTAACAACGGCATCAATCAAGCCGTCCCTGGCAGCCTCGATGGCATCAAGGCAGAATCGCAGCGAGGCCTCGCCCGCCGGCCTGCTCGGACCTCTGACCCAGGCAGGCAGGGCGTACTCGTCATAATCAGCCACGACCACTTTGTAGGGGTATTCCCTGCTGATTTTCTCGTGCTGGTGTCTGCCCCAGAATGGCTCGATTTCAGCAGCGTCAGCGGCGTAGCAGAGCTGCTCGTTGATTCCGAAAACAACGAATTTGGCTGCCCGCCGGACGACCGGGTCGTACAGGGCTTTGACGATGATTTCAGGCCCGATTCCGCCCGCATCGCCGAGCGTTACCCCGATGACCGCCTGCTCCGTTATAGAATTGTT
>CAZYWY010000138.1:0-4827 GCA_964651605.1 uncultured Pirellulales bacterium
TGATTCGCTGGAGTCTGGCGAAAATTTCGTCCTTTTCCTTTTTCAGGGCCTCCAGAGCAGCTTTAAGCTCTGCTGATTCAACTTTCTGCACGTCGGGGCAAGGCGTTTTGGCTGTATTGTCGCCTGCCTGGTGCGAATTATCTTCCTGTATATGTTCTTTGTTATGCTTTGTCATTTATGCTCACCAAAATGTCGCTTGAGCTTTTCAAAAAAGTTTGCAATTTTTGGGGATACGTTTTTATTTTCAATCTCGGCGAATTTTTTCAGAAGCTCCTGCTGTTCGGCGTTCAGCCTGGTCGGTGTTTCAATAATGACCTGAACAAGCTGGTCGCCTGTGCGATGCGTACGCATATCGGGCAGCCCCTGTCCTTTTATCCGAAAGATACTGCCATACTGTGTTCCGGCAGGAATCTTCAGACCCTTTGTTCCGTCAAGGCTGGGTACTTCAATCGTTGCACCCAGAGCAGCCTGTGTAAAGCTGATAGGGACAACCGCAACAAGGTTATTGCCGTCACGCTGCAAAAATTCGTGCGGCTTCACTCGGACATAACAGTACAAATCACCTCTTGTACCGCTGCCTCTGCCCGGCTCGCCTTCACCGGCTACCCTTATGCCCTGGCCTTCGTGAACACCCGGCGGCACTTTAACGCTGACGGTTCTTTTCTTTGGCACTTTGCCTGTGCCTCTGCACTTTTTGCAGGGATTCTTGATAATTTGCCCGCTGCCCTTGCACTGCGGACAGGTAGAGACCATCTGAAAGAAGCCGCCTCCTCTGACGACCTGCCCTGTCCCACCGCAGGCGGGACATTGTACCGGTGAGCTTCCTTTTGCGCTGCCTGAGCCGGAGCATTCCTCACATATATCCTGACGCGTGAACTCGATTGTTTTTTCGGTGCCGGTGGCTATGTCCTTAAGACTCAGCTCGACTGTCGTCTCGAGGTCATAACCTCGCATAGCATCGGCGTGACGGGCCGCCCTGCCCCTTCCGCCGAACATACCGCCGAACAAATCATCGAAGCCAAACATACTGAATATGTCTTCGACGTTCATCCTCGAAAAATCGTGCATACCTGAGCCGCGCAGACCTTCATGGCCGAACTGGTCGTACTGTTTGCGTTTATCCGCATCACTGAGAACTTCGTAGGCCTCGGCGCATTCCTTGAACTTCGCCTCGGCCTCTTTGTCCCCCTGATTCTTGTCGGGGTGGTATTTTATCGCCAGCCGCCGATAAGCACGTTTGATTTCATCGGCAGAGGCGTTTTTCCCCACACCCAAAACTTCATAATAATCCCGTTTGGCCATAATTATGCACGACCGGTTTTATCTTATTGCACCAGGAATTGCCTGTTTTTCTGTATCCTTGATATCAGTAACCAGAACATTCGTGGTCAGCATAAGAGCGGCCACCGAAGCAGCCATCTCAAGAGCGGTTCGTGACACTTTAGCCGGGTCGATAATTCCTGCCTTAAACATATCAACAAACTGGCCGGTATTTGCATCATAGCCTATATTTTTGCCTTTTTCGAGGATTTGCTCGACTATGACATCGCCCTGCTCGCCACAGTTATTTACAATTTGCGTTGTAGGCGCCTTAAGTGCCTCGGTAATGATGTTAAAACCGAGTTTTTCATCGCCTTTTGCTTTTAACTTGGCTTTATCCAGCTCACCGATTGCCCGCAAAAACACAACGCCGCCGCCTGCTACGACACCTTCCTGCACAGCAGCTTTGGTGGCGTGAAATGCATCATCCAGCAGGTCTTTGCGTTCCTTCATTTCCGCCTCGGTAGTTCCGCCTGCCTTGATGACGGCTATTCCGCCGGTCAGCTTGGCCAGTCTTTCCTGCAATTTTTCGCGGTCATAGTCACTGGTTGTTTTTTCAATCTGGCTGCGAATTTGCTCGCAGCGGGTATCGATATCCTTCTTTTTGCCTGCGCCTTCGATGATTGTTGTATTATCTTTGTCCACAACGATTTTTTTGGCCTGGCCGAGCTGCGAAATTTCGACATTCTCAAGTTTTATGCCCAAATCTTCACTGAAGACCTGCCCGCCTGTTACAGCCGCCAAATCACCGAGCATTGCTTTTCTGCGGTCTCCGAAACCGGGCGCCTTGACCGCACAAACCTTCAGGATGCCCTGCAGCCGGTTAATCACCAGCGCAGCAAGAGCTTCGCCCTCGACATCTTCAGCAAGAATCAGCAAAGCCCTGCCCAGTTGCGCAATCTTTTCCAGCAGAGGAATAATCTCGCGAACGTTGGAAATTTTCTTTTCGCACAGCAGGATGTAGGCATCCTCAAGCACTGTTTCAAGCGTCTCTGTGTCGGTTACAAAATAGGGTGATATGTAGCCTTTATCGAACTGAGCCCCTTCGACCACGTCCAGCTCATTCTGGATAGATTTGCCTTCTTCGACCTCGATGACGCCTTCCTTGCCGACCGCATCGAATGCATCTGCCAGCAATTTGCCTATCGATTCGTCGTTGTGTGCGCTTATGGTTGCGACCTTGGCGATGTCCTCGTGTCCTTTAACCGGCACACTCGAATCCTTTATGTACTTTGTAACCACTTCCGTTGCCTTTGCGATTCCTCTTTGAATTGCAATTGCATTTGCACCGGCTGTTACATATTTCAATCCGGCGAGGAATATTTTTTCTGCCAGGACTATTGATGTTGTGGTTCCGTCGCCGACAACGTCTGAAGTCTTGCTGGCGACCTGATTAACCATTTTTGAACCCATATTTTTGAAGGGGTCGGGCAATTCTATTTCCTTGCTCACCGAGACACCGTCTCTTGTTACTTTCGGGCTGCCCCAGCTTTTATGCAAAATGACGTTCCTGCCGGTCGGTCCGAGGGTAACTTTCACTGCATCTGCCAGTTGCACCATACCCTCTTTCAACTGCGCCCTGGCTGTATCGTCCAACATCATCTGTTTTGCCATTTTTCATTACCTCATAAAATAAATTCTGCCTTTTTGTTTGTACCCGATTCGACCGCTTTATTTTTCCACGATTCCAAGCACATCAGATTCACGCAGAATTACATATTTTTCGCCGTCGATTTCCACATCATTACCCATATATTTCGCATAAATTACTTCGTCATTGACCTTTATGGTCATCTTGCTGCGTTTTCCGTCATCGAGCAGCTTGCCCGGACCAGCGGCCACTACTTTGCCGGTCTGTGGTTTTTCCTTGGCGGTATCCGGCAGAATAATTCCGCCGACTGTCTTTTCCTGTGCCTGCGATTGCTTAATTACAACTCTATCATCAAGAGGTCTAAGATTCATAAATCAGTCCCTTTCCAATTTCAAATTTGCAATTTACTATTTTTAATAAGGTCTTAAATTACATCATACCGCCCATATCGTCCATACCGCCCATGCCAGGCGCTCCGTGATGATGGTCGTTTTCTTCAGACTTCGGTTTTTCGGTAACAAGGCAATCGGTAGTAAGCAGCAAACCGGCTATGCTGACCGCATTTTGCAGTGCAATACGCGTAACCTTGACCGGGTCGATTATGCCCGCCGCGAGCAGGTCTTCATATTCATCCGTATTGGCATTATAACCGAAGCCGCCTTTGCCTTCTGCAACTCTATTGACCACAAAGTTGGGTGTAACACCGGCGTTGTATGCTATATAATAACACGGCCTGGACAGTGCCTTTGCAAGAATGTCTGCGCCGGTCTGCTCATCACCCTCCAGTTTCAGTTGCCAGACGGCATCTATGCAGCGAATCAAAGCTACTCCGCCGCCGGGTACGATACCTTCCTCAATTGCCGCACGCGTCGCATGCAGGGCATCTTCGATTCGGGCTTTTATTTCCTTCATCTCTGCTTCGCTGGCTGCACCGACCTGGATTTGAGCGACACCGCCGGTCAGCTTGGCAAGTCTTTCCTGTAGTTTCTCTCTGTCATAATCGCTGGTTGTCTTTTCTATTTCGTCCTTTATCTGTTTGATTCTGCCGTTAATGGCATCCTGAGTGCCGGCTCCTTCGACAATGATGGTATTGTCATTGTCGATTGTTATTTTCTTTGCCTGGCCGAACTGTTTGATGCCGATGTTTTCAAGGTTCGAGCCGGTATCTCTGAAAATCGGTTCGCCGCCGGTTAAGACTGCTATATCCTGAAGCATCGCTTTTCTTCGCTCGCCGTAACCGGGCGCTTTTACAGCCACCACTTCCAGAATACCTTTGAGCTTGTTGACAACCAGAGTTGCCAGAGCCTCGCTTTCGACATCTTCCGCAATAATCAACAATGGTCTTTTAGCTTTTGCGACCTTTTCGAGCAAGGGTATCAGCTTTGTTACACTGCTGATTTTCTCCTCGTATATAAGTATAAAGGGCTTGTTAAGTTCGCAGACCATAGTTTCCTGGTTTGTAACAAAATGCGGCGAAAGATAGCCGCGGTCGAACTGCATACCCTCCACGAATTCCACGGTCGTCTCGAAACTCTTGCCCTCTTCAACCGTTATAACGCCGTCTTTGCCGACCCGCTGAAATGCTTTGGCCATAATCTTTCCGATTTCAATATCGTTGTGAGCTGAAACCGCGGCGATATTGGTTATGTCACCGGCTTTAGAAATATCGATGGGCTTAGCCAGCGTTTTGAGTTTCTCTATTACTACTTTGGCAGCCTGCTGCATCCCGCGATTGAGCGCCATAGCATCGGCACCTGCCGCCAGGTTCTTTATGGCTTCTCTGAACAATGATGCCGTTAGAAGTGTTGCGGTGGTTGTGCCGTCGCCGGCAATCTTTGATGTCTTGCTGGCGGCTTCCTTGACCAGCTTGGCACCGAGATTTTCTCGTTTGTTAATCAGTTCGATTTCATTCGCTA
>CAZYWY010000138.1:4837-6028 GCA_964651605.1 uncultured Pirellulales bacterium
TAGGTCCGCCCCAGCTTTTATCTATGACGGCGTTTCGGCCTTTGGGACCAAGCGTCGGGATAACAGCCGATGCAAGTTTTTCCACACCGGCCAGCAGGCTTTCTCTTGCCTGTGACTCAAATGCCAATTCTTTTATTGCCATAATTACTTGCCTCCTATATTTTCTGGCTTAGTTAAGATTTAATCAAAAAAATCCAGTATAATTAAAACATTAGAGCAAAAAATATACCAGCATTTACTTTTGTAGGCTGCTCTTTTTAAGCTATACTGCGTAAATATCCTGCTGGCAGAGGTTTAAGGAACATAAAAACAGTATATTTCCCACAACGAAACAGCCCCAGCCCGTACCGGTAAAGCCATTTTTGGCAACCCGGAAAATATATTTACGCCAACTTGACAGCCATAACGATATAGGATACACAATACAGAAGTAACTGAACGCTGGACGCTGCCCGCTGAACGCTGAAAGGTTGTCATGGCTCAAAAAGAATATACAGATTATCAAAAGTCGGTCATTGCAAATCACGGCAGGAACCTCGATACAATAATGCTGCAAAAGCTCGGCGAACTGGTCAGCGAGCTATACCTGGTTGATACGGCCAAAAAGAAAGAGAAACTATGGGAAAGGGTCTATAAGGCGATGACAAACCTCAAAATCCCAGACCCGGAAGTTAATCACATAATGGAAAAAAAGGATGTGGAGATTTTAGCCAAAAACCTCAACGACTGGCTGAAAAAGAAGTAGTCATACAGACACCAGACCACAAACTGGCTGGGTGCGATGAAATCGCACCTATAAATATAAGGACTAAATAATGGCTAAGTATAAACAAACTACGCAAATAGTCGCGTAGGTGTGCAATGCACACCATTTTCATTTGTATTTCGCTGGTTTTGCAATATAATGCCACTTTTATATTTTGTATTCTGTCTTCTTTATTTTTAGGATTTTATATGGCCAAACTAACAAAACTCGATGATATTGTCAGCCTGTGCAGGCGAAGAGGTTTTATTTTTCAATCCAGCGAAATCTATGGCGGGCTGGCAAGCTGCTACGACTACGGGCCGCTCGGCGTTGAACTGAAAAACAACGTCAAAAAAGCCTGGTGGAAAAACGTCGTCCAGATGCGCGACGATGTGGTCGGCCTGGATTGCAGTATCCTGATGCACCCATTGGTCTGGAAGGCAAGC
>CAZYWY010000139.1:0-6002 GCA_964651605.1 uncultured Pirellulales bacterium
TGGCTTGCGCGGTTGGCGGCACACGCAGCAGAAGCGTGGCAGGATTCTTAGTCTTATTTATTGAAACAATGCCGCTTCTTTTTGCAGAATAACAGATTTTATTCAAGCTCAATCTGGATTTTTACGCTCGTGGGTTTCATATGGCACGCATAGTCGAAGGCTTTGACTGAGTCGGCAAAGGTGTATCTGTCCGTTATAAGCGGCCGAACGTCTATCTTGCGGCTGCCCATCAGCGCTAACGCACGTGGATAAACATGCGCATAACGGAAAATCGTTTCGATGCGAGCTTCCTTCACCTGTGCAGCCACAATATCAAACGGCACCGGCGCGCCCGGCATTCCGATCAGTACAACGCAGCCACCGGGACAGAGCACATCGAGCGCCTGCGCAAACGATTGCGGCAGCCCAACCGCATCGAAAACCACGTCGGCACCCCAGTCGTCGGTTGCGCGTCGCACAATTGCGCCGAGATTCTCCTCAAGCACATTGACTGGCGTGATTGGGCCAAGTGTGGCTGCAATAGCGAGTTTTTGTTCCTGCACATCGGTAATTAACACCCGGCTGCAGCCGCCCGCCAGTGCGGCCAGCGCAGTTACCATCCCGATTGTACCGGCGCCAAGCACGACTGCAAAATCCCCGGGCTTAATACGAGCTTTACAGGCAGCGTGCATGCCGACAGCGAGCGGCTCGACCATCGCGCCCTCGCCGAAGCTCACGTTTTCTGGTAGGCGATAAGTGAACGCTGCCGGATGAACGACCGTTGGGCGCAGGCAGCCATGCACCGGCGGCGTAGCCCAAAAACGCACAGCCGGGTCGAGATTGTACATACCCAGCCGCGTCGCTCGGTTGTTGGGGTCGGGAATGCCCGGCTCCATACAGACCCTGTCACCGACGCGCAGTGTCGCAACTGCCGAGCCGATTTCTTCAATGACGCCTGCGGCCTCGTGTCCGAGTACCATCGGTGCACGCACAACGAATGGTCCGATAGAGCCGTGTTGGTAGTAATGCACGTCACTGCCGCAGACCCCAACGGTGTGAATACGGATACGCACATCGTGCTCGCCGAGCGGTTCAGCAATTTCTATTTCGCGGATATTAAGATGATGAGCGGATTCTAAGACGAGTGCTTTCATAATTTTAAGATATCCTATGACTATTATTTACCTATATTTCGGGCAAATTATAATTATGTATAGTGAGCTTGTCAAATGAAAAAATTCCTATCAGAAAAGTGTACTATACATCGTATGCACCGGACCGGCAGCAGCAGGGCTACTTCATATAGCCCATCTCTTTGTAGTAACGAGCAGCACCCGGATGCAGCGGAACTTCGTACCCATTCCACACCGTGTGGACGTTGTAAGAGAAGTTCAAATGGATCCATTGCAGCAGTTGCTGCTGTTCATCCATAGCTTTGGCGACCATATACGCAAAATCATCCGGCGTATCGTCCCGGCAATAGATTACCGTACCAGTACGCACTACCGTCGGGATAGGTCGAACAACACCGCGATACAGCCCTGGAGGGATTATGCCTCGCTCCTGTTCGCTCTCCTTCGCCAGTTCATCCAGCAAATCATCAGGCAACTGGATGAAAGCGAGGTCAAATTTCTGACTAATCTGAGTCCATAATCTCCATTCCGGAGCGGTCGTCATTACGCCGGCACCTCCGATAACCACATCGAAGTTCTCCTGGTCTGCAGCCGTATTGCCGATGCGGCCGCCGGCAGCCTCGATGACTTGCCTCGACAGGCCAAAGTAAGCCAGTATGCGCGAGGAGTCACCGCCAATCCCTGCGGTTAGTATGCGAACCGGCCAGCGTTTCTGCCGTATCTGCGACAGGTCTGTAATACCCGTCTCCGCTTTAGCCGCGACCAGAATATAACTGGGGTCCTGGATATTGGCAATCAGACGCAGATTCGTCCTGGGCTTTTCTCTTGCATACATACCCGTTCCACGGTAGGCATTCCGCAGGAATTGAATCGCTACCGCGCCAAAGTCAACGGCTCCAAGCCCAGGGGCATTTCGCGGAGCGAGGATTTCTGGTACAGCGGGATCCGGCCTGTATGGAGGCGGTGTTCGTGCTTCGCTGACGATTCGCGGAGCATCTCCGGCGTTGCAGTTGTAGCAAATCTGCACGTCATAGCCATAAGGCTTCATCGCTGCCTTCACGACTTCAGCCATCGCCCCCCACGGACATATCTTGCACGCTCCGCCAAATACCGGCTTTTTCATATCAATACTGGTCTGCCCGGTGGTATTCTTCGGTGTTTGTACAACCGGGCTACACGAAGTACAAGCGAACAAGACTGTGAGTGCAAAGATAGCAATAAAATGCGAGTTGACCTGGTTTTTTTGATTTACACTCTGAAACACAATAACTTCAGCCATATAACATCAACCATCTTGCCAAAATAACCCACATTTTTCTCTATAAAACAAGTGTTCTTACCGAAATCCTCATGAATGGTCAAGAATCTTTTTCCAAGACGGCAATATTTCTTCGTGTCTTTTTGTACAATACCAAAGTAAGCATGGCACAAGTTTTAATTTTGAAAAATGTTAAATTTATTTTTTTGAAACGGCGCTATAAATAAGATATATTATTTGAGATTTTATGATAACATTTTTTGAGCAGGCTTCATTGTTACTATATGTTTTATGAATATGACAGTAATTTGATATATTAAAAATGATATTGCACGTTTATTTACCTGTCTTTCTCCAAAAAGGTTAAATGGAAAAGACCGGTTAGTACAATGTTCTGGTATTCTGTAAGAAATTTGTTCTGCAGTTGGTGCAGACGTTATTAAACATTATTTTAAGAGAAAGGGATTTTTATGAAGTGTTCAGCTAAATTTTTTTATTCTTTTATTCTTGCCTTATCAGTGATAGCTACTATTATTTTACTACCAGGTTGTAACCAACTAATAAGTACAAAAGGCGCTACGGCAATGAATATTTCAAAAGAACCATTCGGAACGACAAAAAGTGATGAAAAAGTGGATGTTTACACACTCACAAATAACAAAGGCTGCACCATTAAAATAACAAATTACGGCGGCATAGTTACCAGCCTGACGGTGCCGGACCGAACCGGAAAATTATGCGATATCGTGTTGGGGCACGACAACCTCGACGGATATGGAAACAACAGCCCTTATTTTGGCGCCCTGATAGGCAGATACGGCAATAGAATCGCAAAGGGCAAATTTACGCTCAACGGGCAGACATATACTCTGGCAACTAATAACAACCTGAATCATTTGCACGGCGGCGACGTGGGTTTTGATAAGGTCGTTTGGCAGGCCAAAGAAATCAAGCAATCTGATGCCGTAGGACTTGAACTGACTTACCTGAGTAAAGACGGCGAAGAAGGTTATCCAGGCAATTTGTCTGTCACTGTCAAATATCTCTGGACCAATAAAAATGAGCTGAAAATCAATTATGAAGCTACTACGGACAAACCTACCGTTGTGAACCTTACAAATCACGCCTATTTTAATCTCGCCTGCACGGGTGATATTCTCGACCACGAATTGATGATTAACGCGGACAAATTTACTCCCGTTGATGATGGCCTTATACCGACAGGTGAGCTTCGCAGCGTAAAAGACACCGTATTTGATTTCACCAAGCCGACTGCTATTGGAGCCAGGATAAACAAGGATGATGAGCAGTTAAAATTCGGCACAGGTTATGACCATAACTTTGTGCTGAATAATTATAATGGCTCATTGAAGCTGGCCGCCACAGTGTATGAGCCGACCACAGGGCGAGTTATAGAAGTCTTAACAACGGAACCTGGAATACAGTTCTACTCAGGCAATTTCCTCGATGGAACCATTACCGGCAAAGCCGGCGTCGTATATAAGCAAAGAACCGGTTTCTGTCTGGAAACGCAGCATTTTCCTGATTCGCCTAACGAGCCCAAATTCCCATCTACAGTGTTGAAGCCCGGCGAAAAGTACAAAACAACAACGGTATATAAATTTTCCACGAAGTGAAACTTTAACAATAACATAGAATAAACAGCTTCTATATTATTGCAAGGCCGAAGGCCGTGGCAATCTTTTAATTATATAGATACCTCCGCTTTATAGGCGGGGGTATCTAAGTTTTGTTGCAAAGTCAATATTCACTTCTTGGTCTCACCTACACTTACGGTAAAACCCTTCAGCGGTTTATCATCACTGTCGAAAAACCTCGCACAGAAATTACTTAATCCGGGAGCGTTGATAACTGCGCACCGTACGACGTTCGGCCCTTTCTTGAGCGTGAGGCGCTTTGAGACGCCGTCGTCGATGAGCATATGGCGGTCACCGTAGATACCGATGACTTCCTTGTCATTGACCCACCAGACCGAAGCCGCATTGGAACCGACAGACAGCCGTACGCCGGGTATCTCCTGCGGGCAGTTGATTATCGTAACGGCCCAAAAAAGCACGTTGTACGTCGGCTTATTCAGAATGTATGCAAAGGTATAGAGATTGACGTTGTACCTACTCGTGTCGATGGCATGCCATGTCAGTTCCGTACCATCGACCGTCACCTTATCGCCGTCATGCGGAATCACGGTAAATTGGTTGGGGAAGTACTCTCTTTTAACAGCCGCCTGCACGAAACTATCGGTAAGCTGCTGGTTGCTGCGAAGCGACGACTGGCGGATTGGTTCGAGAAGGAGCCATCGCTGTATGAAGCCGTTGGCATCGGGAGCTTTTTCAGCGGAAGCAGGACGCGTCAGGTAAACCGGTATGCCGCGAGCATTACCGAATGTAGTGGTTTGGCTTTGAGTGGCCGGCTCAGCCGCATAGATAGCAAGAACACTGAAAGCAGGCAGCATCAAGACAACAAAACAAATAAGTTTCAACTTGTTCATAAGCAAGTCCTTTATAGAAAGATTTTGCAGGAACAAATGATACGATTCAAGAGTTTTCTCAATTACCGGCTTCACTCAAGCTCACAGTGTATCCCTTCATCGGTTTGCCCTCACTGTCGAGAATTCGTGCGCAAAAATCGGCGGCTCCGCTGCGATTGACGATGGCGCCGCGTATAACATTCGGGCCTTTCTTGAGCGTTAGGCGTTTTGATACGCCGTCATCAACAACGGTGCAGCGGTCACCATAGATGCCGATGACTTCTTTGCTGTTGACCCACCAGACGGAGGCAGAGTTTGAGCCGATAGCCAGGCGCACGCCCGACATCTCCTCCTGGCAGTTGACGACTACCACAGCCCAGAACAGGGCATTGCTGGCACTCTTGCCGACTGCGGGGGCAAAGTAATAAAGACTGACATTGTATTCGTTAGTGTCAACAGCATGCCATGTGAGTTCCGAACCGTTGACTGTCACCTTGTCACCATCTCGTGGAACCACGGTAAGCTCATTGGGAAAATGCTCTGTCTTGACTGTCCTCTGAACAGCGCTTTGGGTGTCTCCGCTGGCGCTAATCGGCTCGAGAATGAGCCAGCGTTGTATGAAGCCATCAGCATTTGGAACAGTTCTGGGGGATGTTTTAAGACCAATGATGGGTATGGGGCTGCTTACAGCATCAAGCCCCAAAAACGCCGAGACGGTAAGAACAGCGACTGCCATAATTAAAATATTGCGGTATTTTTTCATAAGTAAATATCCTTTGCTAAATTCATTTGTTTATGATTATTAGTTTCCAATCTTCATTTTACTATCAAGGCTTCTTGAATAGCCAGCGTTGTTTGTCGCTATTGGGATTGAACTTCTCCAGTGTCGCAAAACTGGCGCCGATAGCTGAAAGAGCAAACGATTCTTTAGAGTTCGGGACAGACTTGGGCATAACACGCCAGGTGCCGTCAGTGAGCTGGTCAATACGCCAGAGTTGCTCTGGTCTGCCAGTAAAGGCAGGCAGTGCAACAAGTTCGCTATCCTCGCCCACTGCAAGCGCACGGTTGGTATCAGCAATAGTAATCTTAAAATATGGTGAGCCTGGATAGCCGCCGGCACCGGCAGCAGGTGTAACAGTCCACT
>CAZYWY010000140.1:0-5981 GCA_964651605.1 uncultured Pirellulales bacterium
CGAGTGCATTTCTAACCTGCTCAACCTGTTCTGCTTTTGCCGTCAGCACTGAAGGGTCGGAAGAACTATCCGCTATAACAGCGGATGATTCGAATGTTTCGCCGTCCTGATTCATACAATCGAGTTTCTGCATACGCGCTCCAACCAGCCTGTCCTTGCGGAAGCCGTCATAAGCTACGTTTGTTGCGATTTTATAAAGCCAGCTTTTCAATTCTGTGCCTCGAAGTGTGCCGGATTTTTCATGGACACGCTTGAAGGTCTCCTGAAAAAGGTCTTCAGCCTGCTGTTTATCTCCGGTCATCCGTATTAAATATCCCAAAACACCATCACCGTATCGGCGCACTATATGGCCGAATGCTTCCGCATCGCCCCTGCGATGGGCGTCGATTAAGCTCTTGTCAGTATCGTTCATTCAGGTTGCTGACTCCATCTACCGCTTTAGACGAATATATTAGCCTATCGGTTGACAAAAAAGCAAGAAATTTTGAGAAAAATTACGGTGAAATTCTGTTTCTTTACTGAAAGAGCAAAAAGGCAGCTTTTGCCAAAGGCATAGTTGATTCTTTTTGGGTATGCTGAAAACGCTATATAAATTTCTGGTGTGGCATGTTAGCTATTGTGCACGTTTGTTCCAACCATTTGCCTCTATCCAATAGTAAAACATATCTATCCAATGGTCACTGGTAGTCCCTTTCTTGAGCATACCGAATCCATGTCCTCCTTTATTGAAAATATGCAACTCTGGTTTATTACCGGCTGCCTTGAGTGCATCATAGAACCTAACCACTGCACGGCCTGCTGTTGTATCATCCTGTGCCCAGGCCAGGAAAGTCGGCGGCAAATCGGATGGTATCTTCGGCATAGTACCAAATATTCCTCCGTAAATAGGTGCAGCAAAATTAGGACGTAAATTGGGGTCAGACTGTACAAGTGCCATAGCGGCCACCATAGCACCTGCGGAAAAACCCATAAAACCGACACGTTCTGGCGAGATACCCCATTCGGAGGAATGCTCACGGACAATCTTAAGTGCCTGAATGCCATCGGCAACACCATATTTGCTCGTCTCATTCATATCTCTTGTAGTAAAATTCGCCACTCTGTATTTCAGAAGAAATGCAGCGATGCCCCGCTGAGCCAGCCATTGTGCAACGGTACGGCCTTCATTTTCGATTGCCAGCCCGGTGAATCCGCCTCCGGGAGCAACTATTATCCCCGTACCTGTGGCTTTTGACGGTTCGGGCAGATACACTGTAATTGTGGGCTTGCTGACATTATAGATGAAGAGTGTTCTACCCTGGATAGCTTCACTCTCTTGCTGCGTCCAGTTTTCAGAGCCAGGCACCACACCCGGCCAGACAGGCAGCATCAGTTTAGGCTGGATTTCAGAGCCAGCGTCCGAAGTTTGTCTGGTAACCGGCTGGGAACACGCTGAAAATGATATTAGAGCCGCTATTACTATTACTTTAGCTAAAAACTGTAGTTTCGTCATAAAAATACCTCTACAAATAAAGTCGAAATTCCAAGCAGGTAACTATACTGTGCGTTTTCTATCGCTGTGTTTGGACTCCTGAATCTGAATCCGAATCACCATTGCACGATATGCTTATCACTCGACCGTTTTTGAAGTTTATTACATAACAGGAAACCGGGCTTACCTCCCAAAGCCAGCATTCATCACAACCGGAACTATTGCGTTGGTCTTCTGGATATAAGCATAGTGTATCCGGCGTACCTGTGAGATAAAGCACTTTGTCTCTTTTATCACCGACAGAAATATATTTGAAAACACTGAAATCACGCCTGTATTTGGCAAATTCTGAGGCTGTATTGGGATTCTTGAGCCTATAGCTGGCCAGTACCAATTTGGGGTCATTGTTCAATTCGCATAATTGCTCATACCGTTCCATAGACACAATTGCTATCGGCAGGGTGTTACTTGTGAATTTGAGACAATTCGGGTCGTTGGGGTCAGCCCACGGGTGTTTATATGAGATGTAGTACATACCTTCTTTGGAGAAATCAAAATTTTGGCCCGGCAATATCCAGAAGGTTATTATACTTTCGAGCGACAGCTCCTTCTTTGGGATAAAATTAGGAGCGATCTCGATAGTCTCTGCCTGTTCAAACCACCAAGGCTCAGGTTCAAGACATTTTTTCTCAGTAACAGTGCCATCCTGCAGGACTTGTTTTACAACAAGCCCCGCTCCAGCCATTACCGGCCCTGCACTAATCCGCATTTTCATATATTTTTTGGATTGAACAGGTAAAGACATAGTCAATTTTAGAGGAAGGAAGATATTATTTTTATTTATATGAGGTGTAGTTACATGTCTTTCTGATTCTATCGTAACCCGCACAGGCTCAACCACAGCCCTGGCAGCAACCGGCAATATTACAAAAATTAAGCAACTGATTGCGACTATTGTTTTTCGCCGACTGTATCGTTCTGTCATATCAGCATCGGTACGCCACGCAAATGATATTGGCCTGAATTGGCTGGCAGGTGTTTTTTGATTTCTTATGGTCTGCATAACGTTCTCCCTGCAATATAAATAAGCGTTTCTTTAGTTGCTATTTTTTTATCCAACGCATTCATTCCAAATCCCTCCGGCTGTGACATTATTTATTGAACTGTAACCACCTCTCGACGCCGTTCGATAGTTCACTAAATGTTTTATATTCAACTATGTATGTCAACGGCAAACAATACATTAAATCATTATTTGTATAGCCGATTGATGGCCACCATCTATACCTGAGAACCGTACAACTTAACTTGTTTAGGCCGACAGCCTCAATTTTCCAGGGACTTTTACAAACAAGTTTTATCCTGCTGCCGGGTTGCATTCTATAAACATCACCTTCCGATTCTACTCCATCCCCCTTTTCTATATCAAAGGCATACATTGTTTGGTTATTACTGTCAAATTTTGATATACCAAGCGTCTGCTGTGAGCCACAATACCAGGATATAACACCTGATGAGCAATTCTCGACTTCGACTATCATTTTTACTTCATCACCAATTTTCACGGTGACATCCGGCCTGACCCATCTGCATCTTAAACCATTAACGTCTTGACCAAATGGCATCTCGCCATCCACCAGTGAAATAGTTTTTTCGAGCGTCTTAATATAAGTGTCAATCCATCCCTTAAGGTAATTGTCCACTATTGATTTGGCGATGTCTTCGGAAATTTCTGTCGTCGAAAAACTATAATTCCTGGTACTATCAATTTTTTGCTTGGTTGTTAATGTTATCAGCCATTTATAAAGCTCGAAGCGAGAATGCTCAAATTCCGGCGTTCTCCAATAAGCCTGGAATCTGGCATGTATGGTATGGTCTGTTACAACATCAGGCCATTTTCTTATGATTTCCTGATAATGTTTGCGGGCCAGCTCATAATCACTTTCCGTTACAATATTTGGGTCGCGGTCCTCGGAAACTGCCATAGCAATTCCATAATGACTTTCCAGCTCATATTTACTGTTCGGATATTTTTCAATAATAGACGTGTACAGCTTGATAGCTTTTTCCAGAGTAGCAAGGCCATATTGAATCTGACCCTGATATGCCTGAGCTTCGAGAAGTTGGTCGCGGGCAGTTTCTGCCACGAAATCTAACGGATTTACATTCCCCGAACGCACCTTCACATCGGGTTTTTCAGTTTTAATTTGTGAAGCAGATTTATCTTCGGTTGGTAAAATTCCTGTTTGGCCGGTATTGCCTAATAGTAAAGAGGTGGGATTTAGAAATGAATTCAAAAAAAAGCAAACAACCAGTAAAATAAAAATCTTGTGTTTCTTCATTGTTTCGGTCTCCAATTATATTTTTACTTTAAGCAGAGAACCGTCACGAAATCTCACTGCTTATATATAAAGACGCAGAACACAGAAAAGAGTTGCACTTTTTCTCCGTTTTTCTGTAAATTTTTTAATATGGTATTTTTCTTTGCTAAAATGTTTCTGGAATGACTTGTCGTGTCGCGCTGCGAAGATAACTTTCTATATGTCTTTGAGAGTTCATACCCAGCACCTTCCTGGCTATTTTATTGCAGTCCTCTATTTTTACCGAGCGAATAATCTGCTTGACTTCCGGTATCATCGGGCAGGCAAGAGACAGCGTTCGCACCCCCATACCCAGCAGCAGCATAATATCATCCGGCTCAGAAGCCATCTCACCGCAGATGCTCAAATCAATCTGTGCCTTGTGTGCATCCTGAATAACTGTCCTGATAAGCCGTAACACCGCAGGGTCAACAGCGGAGTATAGAGTTGAAACCAGTTCATTGCCCCTGTCAACCGCCAGCGTATATTGAGTCAGGTCGTTGGTCCCGATGCTGAAGAAATCGGAATCCCTCGCAAGCGAGCCGGCTGTCAGAGCAGCCGACGGTGTCTCTACCATTATACCCACAGGAACATTTCGGTTGTAGGGCAGTGACTCTTCGGAAAGGTCTTCCATAACATCGTGCAGAATCATCTTGGCCTGCATCAGCTCGTGTCGGGTGGTAATCAGCGGAAACATTATTTTGACCTGGCCAAGGACTGAAGCACGCAATATCGCACGCAACTGGGTCTTGAACATCATCAGGTTCGCAAGACTGAAACGGATAGACCGCAGCCCCAAAAACGGATTCGGCTCGGAAACAAACCTCTTGCTTTGGGTATATTTATCAGCACCGAGGTCAAATGTCCGTATCACAACCGGCTTATCGGCGAGAACTTTTATAGTCTCGGCATAAGCCTCGTAATGCTTCTGCTCGGTCGGCTCAACATCGGTATTAAGATATAGAAACTCAGTGCGGTAAAGACCTATGCCCTCGCCTCCTTTTTGAAGGACAACTTTCGCCTCATCCGGGAATTCTATATTGCCCAACAATGTGACTTTAACACCGTCTCGCGTCTCGGCGGGCTTTTCACGTAGTGCATCGAGTCTGTGTCCGAATTGCTCATATTCCGTCGAGTATTGCTCATATTGCGCAATTGTCTCGGCATTCGGATTGACTATTACGATTCCACGACTGCCGTCTATGATTACGATATCACCGCCGGTGACAAGCTCTGTCAAATCCTCCAATCCCACTACCGCAGGGATACCGAGCGACCTTGCAACGATGGCAGCATGGCTGGTCCTGCCGCCGGCATCGCTGGCAACACCACTGACGAATCGTTTGTTAAAACCAGCGGTTTGTATCGGGCTTAGCTCTCTGGCAACAATAACAACCTGCTCTTTTAAATGTCCGATGTCTTCACGTTTTTTACCCAAAAGTTGTTTCAGAAGGCGCTTTTCAATATCATAGATATCGGCCGCCCGCTCGCTTATATATGTGTCTTTGACTTTTGTAAAATGCAAAGCTACGTCACGAAGAATCACAGAGACGGCATACTCGGCTGTCACCAACTCCGAATCGATATAATCGGCTATCTTTTTTCGCAGACTCCTGTCTCGCAAAAAACGCAGATGCAGTGCGAATATGTCCTTGATTTGATTGCCTGCGGTCTTGACCTGTGTTGCCTCAAGCTCATTTAATTCATTGATTGCATCCCCGAAGGCCTTTCTGAGACGCATAATCTCATCCTGTTTTTGTGCCGGCTCAATCGACCGGCGGGGAATGCGATAATCTTCCGAATCTATTATCAACGCCTTGGCGATAGAAATGCCTGGTGATACAGCTATGCCCTTTTTAATTTCCACTGTACTGCCCCTGTGTTCTTTCAGTATTCGGCCGCCACATACTATTTTCCCGGCATCGGCTCATCGAAATGTCTCTCCTCCACGAGCTCCCGCAGGGCGTTCATTGCCTCATCTGCATCGGGTCCCTCGATTTCAATTTTAAGTTTGCTGCCGCAGGTAGCAGCAAGCATGCTAATCTCCATTATACTTTTACCGTCAACCTTAGTTTCCCCGTTGCTGACGGTTATCCTGCTTTTATACCGGTTTGCAATATCAACGAACTGCATTGCAGGACGCATATGAA
>CAZYWY010000141.1:0-4891 GCA_964651605.1 uncultured Pirellulales bacterium
AGGGCAGCGCCGCCTAACGTAAAAGCGGCTGTGATTACCTGTAAAGACGATATCGACTATGGCCTGTATAAATCCATAAAACGCAGAACAAAAATTGCTCTCGATAACGGCGCCGAATATCTTATATATGAAGTTGGCACTTATGGCGGCCTTCTTAAATCTGCGGATGATATATCTAAATTCTTTATTCTTGAAATCCCTCAACTCAGCAAAAAAGCACGAACTGTCGCTTATGTAACTACCGAGGCAATATCAGCAGGGGCGCTGATAAGTGTTTCCTGCCAGGATATTATTATGAGGGAAAATACTACAATAGGAGATTGCGCTCCGATGGCTCTGGGAACTGAGCTGGAAGGTGTTGAAAGGGAGAAAATCGAAAGTCCAACACGGGCTTTCTTTTCCAGGGCTGCTCACGCAAACGATTATCCTGAAGCGTTGCTTAAGGCTATGGTATCTATAAATATCGAAGTTTATCGAATTAAAAACCTTAAAACCGGCGAATACGAATTTTTCGAGGCAGATAACCTTCCGGAAGATGCAGTTACTTACCAGTTGGAGAAAAAAGAGCTGATAGACAGCTCCAGCGAGATACTTACTCTTACCGCAAATAAAGCCCTCGAATACGGCATAGCACGGGCTGTAGTAAAAGATATTAATGAGGCTCTTGGCTTTTTGGCTAAACGGGACGGCGTCAGTTTTTCCGGTCCGCCTTTGATGCTTCAGACAACCTGGTCGGAAGAACTTGCCCGATGGCTCAACTCCACAACAGTAATGGCTGTACTGGTGGCACTTGCAATGCTTGGGGTTTATATGGAGCTAAGCACACCCGGCGTGGGACTGCCGGGGCTTGTGGCTGTTATTTGCTTTGTTCTGATAATAGGCAGCAAATATGTCAGCGGCCTGGCCAACTGGGTGGAAGTGGCTTTTTTTATTGCAGGAATAATTCTTTTATTGGTTGAATTTTTACTTATTCCGGGTTTCGGAATAACAGGAATTTTAGGTTTTATTTTCCTGCTGGCCGGCCTCTTCGGAATGCTGATTAAAAATCCGCCCGACAGCCTGCCATTACCACAGGATGCTTATGCATGGAAAGATTTAACCTGGGGTATCGTTGGAATGTTTCTGGGTTTCGGTGGTTTTGTCGTATCCGCCTGGTTCTTGTCAAAATATTCGCCTAAAATTAAATTCCTCAGCGGTCTGATTTTAATACCGGGTCCTGCACAGCAGGGCAATAAAATGCCTGTAAGTATGACCGCACCACCCAGCAGTATAACTGACAATCTTAATATTGGTGATAAAGGACAGGTCATTTCCGCACTTCGGCCGGCGGGTAAGGCCTTGTTTGGCGATGCCGTTGTGGATGTTGTTACAGAAGGGCAGTTTCTTGATAAAAAAACAAGTGTAGAAATTATCAAAATTCACGGAAACCATGTTGTCGTAAAAGCAGTGCAGGAAAATTCATAGGAATAAGATTATGGGTTGGTGGCTGTTATTTGCTGTTTTTTTGTATTTAGCCTGTGCGGCACTTATAATAGCGGAGGTATTTATACCAAGCGGTGGACTGCTTAGCATCCTTTCCTTTGCCTGCTTTATCGGCGGGGCGGTGCTGTTTTTTAAGCAGGGTACAATCATTGGCTGGTTAGGGCTGGCCATTGCAGCCGTTATGATACCCGCGGCGCTGATTTATGCTTACCATTTGTTTCCTAAAACCAGATTTGGTAAAAGTGTAACGCTAACCCCGCCACAACGGCAGCAGGGCGATGCAATACCTGATACGGATAAGCTGAAAGAGATGCTTGGTGGAGTCGGAGTCGTTGTTACACCGCTGCGGCCGGTCGGTATGTGCGATTTTTCTGGACAAAGGCTTGAATGTGTAGCGGAAAGCGGGTATGTTGATAAAGGTAAGAAGGTCAGGGTAATTCACGTGGAAAGTACTCAGTTGACTGTTAGAATAGTCAGGGAAAGCTGAATGAAAGGATGAAAAAATGCTTAATACCCCCCCAAAAATAATGTTAGAAACGGGACCATTTGAGACTGTGGTTATGGTGATTATGATTCTTGTGGTCCTCCTAGCGGTAGTGTTCTTCCTGCTTTTTTTGAAATTTTTCAGGATGTGGCTGCAGGCAAAGCTTTCCCGTGCTGATGTCAAATTCTCTGAACTTATCGGAATGTGGCTAAGAAAGGTTGACATCAGAACAATAGTCATAAGCAAAATAACCGCTGTCCAGGCAGGGTTGAAGCTGACCACTCAGGACCTCGAAAGCCATTATTTGGCCGGAGGTAGGGTGCCGAATGTTGTCAGGGCACTGATTGCAGCAAACAAAGCCAACATCGACCTGTCACTGAAGACTGCTACCGCTATAGACCTTGCAGGCCGGGACATCCTCGATGCCGTGCATACCAGTGTCAATCCGAAAGTTATTGACTGTCCCGACCCAAGCAAAGGAAAAGACACTGTCGATGCTGTTGCACAGGATGGCATACAACTCAAAGCCAAAGCTCGTGTGACAGTTCGTACCAACATTCCCAGGTTAATAGGCGGTGCAACAGAAGAAACTATTATAGCTCGTGTTGGCGAAGGTATAGTTACCACAATCGGCAGCGCTATAACATACAAAAACGTTCTTGAGAATCCTGACAAGATTTCCAAGTCGGTGCTCTCCAAGGGTCTTGATGCCGGCACTGCCTTTGAAATTCTCTCTATCGATATCGCCGATGTTGACGTCGGCGAGAATGTTGGAGCCCAACTCCAGGCTGCACAGGCCGAGGCTGATATGAGGAGAGCAAAGGCTGAAGCTGAAAAACGCAGGGCAATGGCTGTAGCACGTGAGCAGGAAATGCGGGCAATGGTCGTGGAAAATGAATCTAAAGTACCGTTAGCTATGGCTGATGCCTTTAAAAAGGGCAATCTCGGTGTAATGGACTATTACAGAATGAAAAATATAATGGCTGATACATCTATGCGTGATTCTATCTCCAAACCTAAGCCAAAAGAAGAAAAATAAGAAAATTCGTGAATATGTATTTAATATACAATTTACTTGCAGCTCGTAATAATAACGGTGAAGGCTGGATAAATATCCTGTTTCTTGTCGTAGCGGGGATAGTTTGGGCACTGAGCAGCATTTCTAAATCGAAAAAACAACAAACTAATAGCCAGCGTAAGATAGAACAACCCCGTCGAAGCATACAAACCAATAGCGCAACACATTTACGAAAGGGTAATGCTGAACGTCTTATAGAAAATGTTTCTGGTCAGGCCGGTGTCATAAAAGTTAAGCAAAATCAGGAGATTTCTCAGCAGAGTTCTAAATATTATGATATAAAGCAGCTTAGACAAAAATACATTAATACTTTTAAACAGATAAAAGATATAAAGCCTGTTTTACCAGAAATTACTGAGCCTCAGATTAAACAAGTACCAGAATTTACTACCGAATCCACACATAAGACTACTGTGGCACCTTTGGCTCCTCGTGAAGATAGTCCGTTTGTTTACATTGGTTCTCTATTAGAGTTGACCAATACAGAGCAGCTCAAAAAGGCAATTATCTATTCGGAAATTTTAGGCAAACCATTGTCGTTGCGAGATACAGCAGATATTTAAACAAATCGAAACGATAAATTCACCCTGAAAATCCTGAGATTTGAACAAATTTTCTGTTACTGTTTTAGAAAAACAAGATTTATAACGTCCCATAATGTATGTTATGTTTCATTCGGATATTTATGTCTGTTAAATGTCTTTTGGTGCAACCGACTTGTTCAAGGACGATTAATCAAACTGACCATGCGAATCAAAAACTGTGTTTGTAGTCTCTACAAGCCTATCCCACATAACAGTTGTCCTGTCCAAAAGGCTGAGGTTTTGCAGAATTAGAGAGACATTTTGCGAAGTTTCAATAGAAGAAAAATTATTATGAAAACTATTCTGCAGATTCAACACAGATGAAGCAAACTTAAGTCTATCGCAATAAAGAATAGCAGTCTTGTAGTGCAATTTCACAATATCATCTTTAAGAACAAGATAATTTTCAAGCCGATAAAATGCCTCCTCGACCTTGCCGGTTTGTAAAAGACAAATCGCCAGTTTGTTAGATGCCCCTGAAAAATGTGTATTTATTTCCAATGCGTTTTCAAATGCTGAAATTGCGTCAGAAAGTCTGTTATAATTCATCATAAGAATGCCAAAATGGTAATATAAATCAGCATTATGACCGGATAAAGATATTTGCTGTCGGTACGCTTCGATTACTGCTTTTGGCAGGTCATTTTGCTGATAATGATAAGTTTCAGGATTCCCGCACCTATGTTTAAGATGAATACAAGCTGTTTCAGTAAATAATATTGAGCTGTTCGCCTGAATAGAGGCCGCAAGAGAAAGTGTATCAGCCGCCCCGGAAAAATCTTTGGATAAATGCTGGGATAATGAAAGTCCGATATATGCGTCAACAATATTGTCATTTATATTAAAAGCTCTGTTGAACTGTTCTGCAGCAAGCAACTCCTGTTCTGCCCGCAAATAGTACATACCGAGTTTTATCCTGGCTTCAAGAAATTCAGGGCTGGAATGGACCGCGTGCTCATACTGTTCATAAGCCTGCTCATTTTTCCCGGACAGATAAAGAATGTCACCATATTTTAATATCAAATCGCACCTGTCCGGGTTAATCCGCAACAATTCCTCTATATGCTCGATAGCTTCATCAATCTGACCCTCGTTAACAAGCTGGTCGATATAATATTCCGTGTTGGAATTGTCAGGATACATAAGAATTGCTTTGTTAAACGATGCTCCTGCCTGCGAATATTTTCCTGCATAAATCTGCAAATACCCGAGTGTAACAAGGGCGGATATGTCATCGGGATACTCACTACAGAGCAATTCGTA
>CAZYWY010000141.1:4901-5954 GCA_964651605.1 uncultured Pirellulales bacterium
GTTGTATTGTCTTTTCGATTTGATGGTTTTTGAAGTAAATAGCCGCAAGCCGCTGAGCAGGCAGTTGTAAATATTTTTTAAATTTTTGACAATCCTGGTAGAATTCAACTGCCTTCGTTTCTTTGCCCAGCCGTTCGTAACAATGCCCGAGGGCGTAAAGAGCTATAGTATTATTCGGATGTTTTGCATAAACCAAATGCAGTTCCCTGATTGCTTCGTAAAGATTGTTATTATGCAAACAAATCGCTGCTGCAGAAAGTCTCCCATAAATACAGGCAGGATTTTCAAAAAGATATATTCGTAGCTGGTGTGCTGCTGAATCGTATTTCTTTTCATTTATCAGAGTAAGGATTTTATTCAACTGATTGATTTTTTCAAGCTCTGTATCGTCCTTCGATTGCAGCGTAATTTTCAGCCAGTTCAATATTAACTCGGCCACATCAACTGTTACCGCCCTGCCGAGAATTTCCAATAATCTGCTCATACACCTCTGCCATCCACTCTATTTTAGGTCATTGCGACCCCTAAGGGGGTGGCAATCTCTACTCTTTCACAACGTTTGAGACTGCTTCGGCCTTGCGGCCTCGCAGTGACAAACCTCACGTCATTGCGAGCCCCGAAGGGGCGTGGCAATCTATGTCAATTTCCTCAGTAAATTTTATCGACAAAACGAGATGGCGGATTAAACCCGAATGCGGCTATTTGCCCAAGGGATGCTCTTTAGCCTTTTTGTTTATGTCGGCTGTGAGTTATATGAGGTTTATTACGCTTTTTTTAGAAGAAAACCCCAAAAAGCGCTGTGAGCATTTCCTTTTTGACTGGTGTCTATGGAAATGGTACGATTCATCGCCCCCATACACGCTACGATTCAATGTTTTTGAGGTCGCTTGCTAGCTTGTAGGGCAAAGCATTAATGCATTCTGGCCATAACAAACCGTAATATTCAAGCCAACATTGAAATTCACTTTCAATATTTGTGCTTCCAGATAGTGTAACTTTGTCAAATACTAAATTTATCCGATTAAATAACTCTTGCAACGATTCTACGGTTAT
>CAZYWY010000142.1:0-5896 GCA_964651605.1 uncultured Pirellulales bacterium
GTACCGCCCTGCTGGTATTGGAGTGGCGGTACTTATGTTCTTCGTAAAGGTTACTGGCTTAAGGCTCAGCCCGACTGGATATGGGTGCCGTCCCACTACGTCTGGACGCCCCGCGGATATGTATTCGTAGATGGCCACTGGGATTATGTCTTATCCCGCAGGGGTGTGCTGTTTGCGCCGGTTTATTTCCCGCGGCGAATCTATGAAGGACCCCGGTTTTCATACTCACTGAGTATTGTTATTGACACTGGCAATTTACAGTTCGGATTGTTCACCTACCCCCGCTACTGCCATTACTATTTCGGCGATTATTATGATGACTTTTATCTGAATATAGGCATATACCCCTGTTTCCAGAGCCGTATCCGCTACACCTGGTACGACCCGCTTTATGAGCATAATAGATGGCGTTATACCCGAAATCAGCCTCTTTGGGACAGCTTACAGCGTAAGGAATACGAGCTTCGCCGCTCAGACAAAGACATGCGTCCGCCCAAGACATATCGCGAGATGGAAACTCGTATGGACAAAATGCCTCCTGCTCAAAGAAGAGACATAAAAATTGCCCAGCCGCTCAAGACGGTCATCACTGAAAAGCAATCCATTGTGAAATTTGAGCCTGTCAATGAAACCGACAAGCAGAGAATTTCAAAGAACGCAACCGAAGTCCGGCAGTTCAGCCAGGAGCGAAGCCAATGGGAATCGCAGCCGTCGGTTGTGAAATCTACCTCGCAGACTTCTGCACCAAGAGGTCCTGCTGCAACATCCACAGGGCAGCCTCAACAACCTGCAACCGGACGAAGAGGCTCCCCTCCTGCACCGTCCACAGGTCAGCCGCAACAGCCGACAACCGGACGAAGAGGCTCCCCTCCTGCACCGTCCACCGGCCAGCCGCAGCAGCCGGTAACAGGACAAAGAAGCTCTACGACTCCACCTGCCGTTCAGCCGCAGCAGCCGACATCTACCGCTGCCGAACGCGGCAGAACCAGCAGACAGACAACTCCACAGGGACTGACATCAGGTACATCTGAGCGAGTGAAAACTACCTCGCCTCCTATTTCCAACAGGCGGAATCCTCTGGGCGATTTAATCGGCAGCCTCTTAGGCAGGAAAGGCCCGCCGTCTCAACCTGCCCGCGAGAAAAAAACTGAAAGCAGCAACTCCAGCCAGAGCAGTAGTTCCAGCCAGAGCAGTTCCAGCCAGAGCAGTTCCAGTCAGGACAACGGTTCTGCGAGAACCGAACGACGGGGCGGTAGAAACTGAGCCGTATTCTTTGTTTATATCTACAGTTGTTTCGCTTTTAATATCGTAGATAGAAACGACATGGCGGAAGGTTTGTACAGAAAAATCATAGAATTTCTCCGGCAGCGATTCAAGCCCCCGCTTCTGTCTTTCGACAGAAAGACGCGGGGGTTTCGGATGAATTTCATACTTGCCGCCGTTTTCTCCTGCATCTGATTTTTTAGATATTTTTCCGATTTTTTTGTAAGTTTCAGACACAACAGGAGTCTAATATATCAGTCATGGCTGAGAAAATTAACGATGAACTTTCTGTTGTCGAACAATTTAGCCGCAGCGGCGAATCCACATTCGAGGGCATCGTCGAGCTATACACCGCCGATGTTGCAGCATTAGCGAACAGGCTGCTCGGCTGGCCCGGCGAAGTGGATGATATTACACAGGAGGTTTTTCTGGCAGCGTATCTCGGCCTGAAAAAATTTCGACATAATTGTACTATAAAAACCTGGCTCTTTACCATAACAATAAATAAATGCCGCAGCGTCCGATATAAAAAGCTGATTAGCCCGCATAAAAACAATATGGCTGATTCTCCCAGACTATCGTCGGCTGCCGACGAAAAACTTATGGAAAGCGAAACCTTTGAACAAATCCGCAATGCCGTAAGAGCGTTGCCGGCCAAATATCGTGAGGTTGTTGTATTGAGGTACCTTCAGGAGCTTGAAATCGACCAAATCAGCACAACTTTGAAGATTTCAAAAGACGCAGTGAATGTCCGGCTGAGCCGGGCAAGAGAAGAACTCAAAGACGACCTGAAAGAGCTTATGGAAATGTAATATATGACTGATGAAAAACTAAAAAAACTGCTTCAGCAAACCGACCGGTTTGCAGGAGTGCCGGCTGCTGTGAAAGTAAATATCACTAATATCCGGCAACGGGCAAACCGCAGGCGAATTTGGTATATTGCCGGGCCTGTTGCAGCAGCGGCTGCGCTCATTATTGCGGTTGCATTATGGCAAGGTACAACGAAACAAACAAAAACAATGCCGCCGGAAAAGCCACAAATCGCTTCGGATGATACTCAACTACAGCAGCTTCAGGACAGCACCAACCAGGCAATGAAAATTATACAGGCAGCTCTCGAAAAGGAGCGAAATCAACAGCGTAAGTCTGATGAGCTTAATGCCCAGCTTGCCGCTATCCCGGACCCGCTTGAAAAAATCCAGCAGGAGGTTGACAGGACTGCTTTTATTCTGGTTTATTCTGCCGACCGTATGTATAAGGAGCTAAACTTAACCGATTCTGCGGTCGAGACTTATAAAAGAGTAATCGAATTATTCCCCGAAAATCAGTGGGCGAAAGTCGCTCAGGAACGTCTTGACAAAATCCAAACCGAAAAAAGTAATACTCATTCACAAGGAGACCCAAAATGGCAACTGCAAAACGCATTATCGTAGTATTTGTACTGGCATTACTATCCAGCGGAACCGCAAGAGCAGCCCAGCCCCAGCAGCAACCGAAACAAATATCAAACACCCGTCAGGCAAGCTGTGCCATAAAAATAACTACTAATCGGTCAAACCAATTTATTCAAGGGGATGCTATTATAACTCTGGTTCATAGTCCGAATGTTTTTGGAAAAGCAGCCCGTGAAGTAATAGGCGAACCCGACCAAACGCAAATTCGCCCTTCTGTTACTACTACAACTCAAGAAGGCAATATCTTACACATCATCAAGTTGGATGTTGCATTGACAAATGAAGTTGCACCTATGGCGGAGGAATTATTAAAAGCAATAGTTAGGAAACTTACACCAGAAATAAAATACATGTATGAAAATTACGTTGAAGCACGGAAACTCGAACAACAAACAGAAGAGCAGAAACTAAAATCTGCACAATCAGAGCTGCAAAAAATGACCTCGGAAAGTCAGAAAACTCAAAAATTTTTACCAATCGGGCCAACAAGTATAGCTGACAATGCCGTATGTGAACAATTGGAAAAGACCGTAAATCTCTCGAAATTAACCCCTGATATGACTTTTGAAGAGGTGCTGAACATTATAAAAGATTCTGTGAAACCGCCTTTGCAAATCCAGCCGAACTGGAGAGATTTGCTAGAAAGAGCCGAAATCACACAAACAACACCTGCTGAAATAGAGCCGGCAACATCAATTAAAGTAGGCAAGGCTCTGGATGTTCTTATGGACAGGTTGTCAACCGAGCTAGCGATAGATTATGTCGTAGATGATGGTGTTATAGTAATAGCCACAAAAGGTTCCCTGCCGACTGAAATGGTTACTATTGTTTATGATATATCAGGTTTTGTTCCGGCCTACGCAAGCACAGCAGAGATAACAAGAGCGCTCATTGAAGGGGTCGAGCCGCAAAGCTGGCACCAGAAAAACACCAATGCAAAAGGGCGCATTGGGAGCATTACAGCGATTTTAGGCAATAAGCTCTCTATTACTCAAACGCCTCAAATACATTACAAAATCTTTAATTTTCTTAGAGTATTGCCGGTAGAAATCCCCGCTGAACCTGTTGCAGATATACCGGTGCAGACTTTACAATCAGATAAACAGGAGTTGGCCCGCGACAAACGCAAGCTCGATATGGAAATTGCTCGTTTGGAGGCACGCAAAAAAGCAATCGAGGAACAAATCGCAATAATCAAAGATGCTATTCCCTCAAAAATCATGGATGATACTATCATAGTCGAGTTACAGAAAATTCTTGAAGGACAAATTCAGGTTATCAACCAAATGAAAAAAGAAATTGATGCTGGAATGAGAAGCCCAAATGATTATGGAAATTTTGAAGAACGGATTTCCAGAACGAAAATTGAAATCGCAAAAAGGCGAGAGGAGCTTGGAAAATCTCTCGGCGGCGAGAAGTTATCCAAACTAAATGATGAGCTTTCTACGATAATGATTGATTATGCAGAAAAAAAGGCAGAGCTTCAGGTAATAGATACTTATCTTGGCCAGCTCGATAACCAAATAAGCGGAGCAGCATCTTCGACCGACCCGACTATTATGAAAATCCGGCAGGCAAAACAGGCTGTTGAAAACGCTCAAAAACGCCTGAATGAAATAAATACGACGATTGCAAATTTGCAGGAGCCAACGGTAACTGTAATTGGTTTGAATTAATTCGTGGCACGGCCATCTTGTGGCATGGGCATCTTGCCCATGCAAACACGGGCTGGAAGCCCGTGCCACGAAAAACCATGCCACACAGAAGCTAATCGAATTTAAAACCGCACGTTTTTTCGGTTATTAGCTCCGATTGGGTTCGCGGGTATTTTCTGCAGTTTAGCGGGCGAATCGGATATATTGAGCACAGACCTTTGCCGTTTTCGGTCGGTTTCAAAAATGGACATACGTTGGGCAGCTTGCAGCACGCCCCGCAGTTGACACACCGGCCTTTACGGTTTTTCGAGACCGGCAGCACCGATGTAAAAGTCCTTTTGAACCTTGCAGCCCAGGTATTTCTATTTTTGTCAGTCATTAAGGTATTATATAACGGCGAACAGCCAATAGGGAAACCAAAAAACGGCAGAACAAATCAGGAAATTATCTCCGCTTTGTTCTTTGATTGTGAGGTTTTGACAGCTATAATCTTGGCTTTGGTTGTGGTATTTTTGGATTTTGAAAGGAGTTGCAGGGATGGCAGTTTTGGTCGGAATTGATGAGGCAGGTTATGGCCCACTCCTTGGGCCTTTAGTTGTTTCATCGAGCAGCTTTTCGCTGCCGAATGAGCTTGCCGGGTTTGATTTATGGCAGAAGCTAAAAAAAAGCGTCTCTGTCAGCCGAAAACATCTGGCCGGCAGACTGTTAATCACAGACAGCAAAAAGGCCTACACCAAATCGCTCGGCATCGGCCAGTTGCAACGGACTGTACTGACGGTACTGAAATGTCTGGGCAAAGAGCCGCTTACACTTACCGAACTGCTTGATATTTTATGCCCGCATCGCCCGGAGCCTTTGAGCGATTATCCCTGGTATAAAGATGCCGATGCCCTGCGGCTGTCAGGTAATTGCACCGACAGAACGGTTGCATCGGCTGTGCTGGCGGATGATTTGGCCGGCTGCAACATCAAGCTGCTGGCTTTGCAAAGCTGCTGTCTGGATGTTGCTTATTATAACAAGATGGTCAAAGCGGTTAAAAATAAGGCCAGCGTACTTTTTACAGCAACAGCCCAGCTTATTAAAAAGGCTTATGAAAACTCGACAGATGATATGATTCATATCATAATCGACAGACAAGGCGGAAGAACACACTACCGCACAGGTCTGCAAATGATGTTTCCCCAGATGGAGCTGCGCATCTTAAAGGAAGACCAGCAGCTCAGCAGCTACGAATTGAGGGCCAAAAACAGAGTATTACAGATAAATTTTATGGTAGCCGCCGACCAGAAATATCTGCCCGTGTCACTTGCCTCGATGGTCAGCAAATACCTAAGAGAGCTTCTTGTCGGCTGTATAAATAGATATTTCACATCCTTTTGCTCCGGTTTAAAACCGACTGCCGGTTACTGGGAAGATGGCTTAAGATTCATCGAACAACTCAGGAAGGATTTACCAAACGTGCGGTTCGACAGCGAACAGTTGATACGATGCCGATGATTTTCCCAGGTAATATAGTCGTCTCTG
>CAZYWY010000143.1:0-5856 GCA_964651605.1 uncultured Pirellulales bacterium
AGCAAACCGATGAAAAAGTGACTTGTGAAAATATTCAGCGCATTTTTTCTCTTAATTCTTTTCGGGCGGCGGTACGCAGTTTGGCATTTTCATATCGGCGTTTCTCATCCGCTGTTTTTGGCACGAGCGGCGGAGCAGCAGTCGGCATCCTATTTTCATCAAGCGCAACAAAAGTCAAATATGCAGAAGTAGCAGGGATTTTCTGGCCTGTATAGGGATTCTCCTTTGTAACCTGCACACCCACCTCCATCGAGGTTTTGCCGACGTAATTGACGGCGGCTTTTAATGTCACGTGGTCGCCTATGCGAATCGGCTCTTTGAAGACCAGCGAGTCGATGGCTGCGGTAACGACCTCGCAGCGAGCGTGTTTTTGTGCCGCCATTCCCGCTACTATATCAATCCAGGCTACGATTGCTCCGCCGAAGGCCGTACCCTGTGGATTGGCCTGCTGGGGCATAACCAGATAGTGCGTTTCTATGGCGCTGTCTGCCGGGCTTTTTGGTTTTCCTTGCTGTGCCATTTGTGTGAACTCCCGTTATAAAAAAGGGGCAGCCTTGTACGCTGCCCCATATTGATTTTTCAACTACATCGAACAGTAGTTTCGGCTATTTCCAGCCAAGATGCAGCCAGTCCATAATTTGAGGCGAGAATCTTACGACCACACCTGTAAAGACGACGCTGACCATACACATCAGCTTGATAAGGATGTTCAAGCTCGGGCCGGATGTGTCTTTGAACGGGTCGCCGACAGTGTCACCAACTACTGCTGCTTTGTGGGCGGGCGAACCTTTGCCGCCGTGTGCGCCTTTTTCGATGTACTTTTTGGCGTTATCCCATGCGCCACCGGCATTGTTCAGAGCTACCGCCAAAACAAAACCGCCGGCCATTCCGCCTGTTAACAGACCCATAACGCCGCTGACGCCGAGCAGCAATCCTGTAACGACCGGCACTATAATCGCCATCAGAGCAGGAATTATCATTTCCTTCTGAGCGCCTGCGGTGGAGATTTCAACGCAGCGTGCGTAATCCGGCTTTTCCCTGCCTTCCATTATGCCGGGTTTTTCCTTGAATTGTCTGCGGACTTCGTTGACCATTTTACCTGCAGCTCTGCCGACCGCCTTCATCGCCATAGCGGCAAATACGAATGCCATCATACAGCCGATGAAAATGCCGGCCATCAGCTTTGGATTGAGGATGTGCAGTGCGTACGCAGAAGTAAAGTCAACCAAAGAAGCCTCCTTGACGTTCAGCAGAACCGGTATTGTCTCTTTAGCTGCCACTGCCTGATCTTTGATAGCGTCATAAGCAGCCTGTATATGTGGTGTAATTTGGTTGTTATAGAATACGGCATTTCCCACCTCGTATATGCCGTCGGCGGACTGGGCGGCGAGTCTGCCAATCCAGATTCGGACCTCTTCGACATAAGCAGCCAACAAGGCCAGTGCCGTCAGGGCGGCAGAGCCAATTGCAAAGCCCTTGCCTGTTGCAGCGGTTGTATTACCCAGTGAATCCAGTGCATCGGTTCTCTTGCGAACTTCCGGCTCAAGATGGCTCATCTCGGCGTTGCCGCCGGCGTTATCTGCGATAGGGCCATAAGCGTCTGTTGCCAGTGTGATACCAAGTGTGGCAAGCATACCGACAGCGGCGAATCCGATGCCATACAGACCCATTGCCATATTTGTAAAGCCGCCGGCAAAGCTGAAAGCACACAAAATTGCGATTATTATGGTTATAACAGGCAGCCCGGTTGATAACATTCCGGTAGCAAAACCGTCTATAATTGTCGTAGCCGCACCCATAGGCGCCTGGTCGGCAATTCCGCGAGTGGGTTTGTATGTGTCTGAAGTGAAATATTCGGTGAACTGGCCAATCAAAACACCGGCAAGCAGGCCCGACACTGCTGAGCCGAAGATTCCCCAGCTTATCCATTCCGACCAGGCCAAAAGGGCAACCGCAAACAAAATCAGCACTGAGCTGCCGAGTGTACCGAGCAGCAGCGCCCGCAGCAGATTTTTCTGTGAAGCATCTTCTTTGCATCGAACCAGGAATATGCCGACGATAGACAGGATTGTTCCAATGCCGGCCACAATCATCGGCGAAAGCACCACTTTAAGCGGGTCCATACCATACTTGGCCAGCACGGTCATTGGGAGAGCCGCTCCAAGTGCTGCGGTAGCGAGAATCGAGCCGCAATAGCTTTCGTAAAGGTCCGCTCCCATACCAGCGACATCGCCGACGTTATCGCCGACGTTGTCAGCTATGGTAGCCGGATTTCGCGGGTCATCTTCCGGTATGCCGGCTTCAACCTTGCCAACCAGGTCGGCACCGACATCGGCAGCCTTGGTGAATATACCGCCGCCGACACGGGCAAACAATGCCTGGGTCGAAGCACCCATACCGAATGTAATCATAGTGGTTGTAATTTCGGTCAGCTTTTCCTCGTGGTTCATCCCTGCGTGAACAAGCGTTACGCCGAACAGCTTCATACCTTCATCCATATGCTGGACGGTATATACGAATTTGTCCAAAATAAAGTACCATATTGAAATATCGAGCAGGCCAAAACCTACCACGACCAGCCCCATAACCGAGCCGGAACGGAACGCAACCTGCAAAGCCCTGTTCAGGCTGTGTGTTGCTCCCTGAGCGGTTCTGCTGGATGCGTTTGTTGCGGTCTTCATACCGAGGAATCCGCACAGGCCGCTGAAGAAGCCCCCTGTCAGGAATGCCACCGGCACAAAAGGATTCTGGATGCCATAGTACGAAAGCGTGGCGAAAATCGCACTCAATACTATGAACATTACGATTACAACCTTGTACTGCCTGAACAAATACGCATACGCCCCTTCACGAACGTAGGATGCGATTTCCTCCATCGTCTGGTTGCCTTTTTCTGAGGCCATCATCTTTTTGTAGAAATAATATGCGAAAAACAGCGCCGCAACACTGGACAGCGGTGCAATCCACCAGCCCAGAGGTGTGCCGCCGGTAGAAGCGGCTGCGGCTGCGCCGGTGTCAACTGCCGCAGATGCTGCCGAGCTGAAACCAAAACCGGCCAATAAAAATGCAACTAACCCCTTAAGAATCCTCACTTTTATTCCTTTCAAAAAAAACCTGAAACTTAAATCGTTAATGAGTTGATGAGTATATGAGTTGACGAGTTCCTACTCATCTACCCATCTACTCTTTTACTCATCTACCCCTGCTGCTTCGTTTTTGCGAAGCAAAACGGCAGGGGCTACTCTCTGAACGCTGCTGAAAATTCCAGTAAGTTTAGCGAATCTGCAATGCTTTGTAAATTGTTTTTCAGGCAGAAATTTTAACAGCCATTCAATACGAAAAAAGCCGACCAGTTAGGGTGTCCGGTCGGCTTACAGAGGAAACAGACAACCACAGAAAGACGCTCGACGAGGGACGAATCATCCATCATCCATCTGCCATCATCCATCGGTTCAGCTGGGCGTGTTTGCAGATATTCGAGAGTTCTTTTGCTTCTTTTGCATTTTCAAAAGTCACCATAAATTCAGCGTTACAGATTTTTCATTTTCCGATTCCCGGAACAAGTTCATAACCTTTCGGAGTTATAAGCAAAGTCTTGCAGTTGGGACATCTTACCCCGCAACAATAGATATGCGAGAGATGATTTAGGCACTCTAACAAAACCTAAAGATTGAGTAGCGGTTTATCCGAAATGACATTAGTAGGCAAACTGAAAACAATGTCATGGAGGATATAATTATGGCAAAGCCGCTACTTACTGATGAACTATGGGAACAAATAAAATCACATATTCCGCCAGAACCGCCCAAGCCCAAGGGCGGTCGTCCTCGTATTTCAGACCGCGCTTGTTTGACCGGTATTCTCTTTGTGCTAAAGACAGGCACACCGTGGGAGTATCTGCCGACAGAAATGGGTTGCGGCAGCATAATGTAACGCCGAAGATTGCAAGACGTAATACCGGGCATGGCAGCGGTCTCGGCAAGTATCGTTATGTGGTGGAAGCGGCGTTCGATTGGTTGTTCAATCAACGTCGATTGCGTCTGCGGTATGAAAAACGTGATGACATTCATCAAGCGTTCCTGATAATTGGTTGTCTTTTAATATGTTGGCGAAAAATCATAGGGTTTTGTTAGAGTGCCTAAGTAAGATATACGAGTTATTTCAATTTACAATTTCCGACCCTAAATATACAATTTGTAACAAATGTGCGAGCAAAATACAGAGTTACCGGAAAGCAACGATTCTGCCGAGCAGGACGTTCAGGCCGATTTGATACTGCTCAAAGCCATTCGTGCAAAACAGTCGGACGCCTGGGCGCTCCTTATTGAAAAATATCAGGGCCGACTGCTCAATTTCGCAATCTCCAAGCTGCATCAGCAGGCAGATGCCGAGGATGTTATCCAGGATACCTTCGTATCATTTATCAAGGGACTTGACAGTTTCCGCGGCGAAGGAAGCCTTGAGAACTATCTGTTTGCAATCCTGCGGAACAAAATCATCAGCCGCTATCGAAACAAAAAAGCCGAAACAGTCAGCCTGATTCAGGATGTTTATTACTCGCAGCCCGGCGACAACCAAACCGATGCCCTAATGCAGCTCCCCGGCAGGGAATTATCCGAAAGTACTCTTGCGGGCCGGCCGGAGCAGCGTCAGCTTCAGCAGACAATCCTCGCTAAGAGCCTGCTGGCGTTGCGGAAAAGCTTCAGAGACCCCTGTAAATTTCGCAATCTGAAAATCCTCGAACTGCTTTTGTATTGCGGATTATCAACTGTGACAACAGCAAAACTTTTAAAAATTGAAGAAACAACCGTCAAAGCATTCAAACATCGCTGCCTGAAGCAACTGCACGAAAATATCAAATCGCTCAACGCTTCAGCCGACTTTCAGTCTGCAGATATTGAAGGCCTTCTTAAGCAGACCTGGGAATCGCAGCGTCTTACCTGTCCTAAACGCAGCACAATCGGTGCGTTTCTGCTGGAGGAGCTTGACCCGGAGTGGTTCGATTACATCGATTTTCATTTGACAATACTCGGATGTCACTTCTGCCGGGCAAATCTCAAAGACCTGCTCCAAAAAAATTCTCTCAGAGAGCAACACTTCCGCGACAAAATTATGGCCTCAACCATAGGATTCCTCAGCAGTCCGCAATAAGAACATAAAAACGATGGATGATGGAAGAGGGATGATGGAAGAGGGTTGTTTCTTCCATATTCTATCGTCCACCCTCAATCGTCTTTGTGGCTTATGCACTTTTGATACGGATTCTGATTATTAAATCCGCTACACAAAGCCAATTTCTATCGTTAAAATTGGCTTTAATTGGCTTTGATTGGCTTTAAATTGGGTTCAAATTGGCTTTAATTGGGTTTGAATTGGCTTTGTTTTTGCCCTGCCCCAAACCGCCGAAATCCGCTTATGAGCTTGTTATCAAAGAACTTACGCCAATTTTATTGTTTTAAAAATTGGGTTTGTTTTGCATATTTTACTGTATTCTGGGTTTTATGTTCTGCCGTTTTTCCACTGACAACCCTGCCATAAATGGCAGGGCTAAACGTTCTGTTTTATAACTACTGTATTCTGTATTCTTAAATACATATTCCATTGTGTTATATGTTATACGAACATACTAAAATATTGTCAACTGAAATTTTGAGAATGTTTCATAAGTTTTTGAAAAATTTTTATTTTAGTCCCACTTGCTAAAGGGTATGATTTTAGATTGATTTTATGAGCGATAAAAGAAAGGTAGGATGGGCTTTAGCCCATGCGGGTCATTTAATAAAATGACAAATTATCGGTGAGCAAAATTCGATGGCGGCTACTACTTTTTTACGGTAGTAACATACAATCGCCAAG
>CAZYWY010000144.1:0-5854 GCA_964651605.1 uncultured Pirellulales bacterium
GCCGAGCGGTGTTAAAATAAAACAGGGGATTTGGCCGGAAAATTCTACTATGCCCAGCAGCAAAGCCGAGTTGCTCAGACGATAGACCAGCCAGCCTATCGCAAGCCTTTGCATCCAGGTGCCTACCAGAGAAATGGTCTGACCTGTGAAGAAAAGTAGATAGTTTCTATATATTAATGCACGGAAAGCCTTATTCAGTTTTCCGTTCAACGTTAAAATCGAAATCAAATTCACTTATACATACTCTGCCGGATTTTGAAATCAGTCCAGCCGAAAAAACAAAGTAATCCTGCCCCTCATAAACCAGCATTATAATGTGAATCTGGTAAAAGTAAAATCCAAATATCCCAAAAAACCGCTGTGGTTTCGATTATGTGTGTGGGATTCAACCGACTCTGTGTTTGAACTGTCATACAGCAGAACGCATACTCTCAAGAAACTCTCTATTGGTCGGATATTTTTGCAGCAGTTTGAGCAGCGAATTAATAGATTCTTTCCCTTGGTAGTTTGACAGAACCCTTCTGAGCTTTGCCAGACCGTGATTTTGGTCGGGGTTATAAAGTTTAGCCTCTTTTCGAGTGCCGCTGGCCGGCACATTTATAGCCGGAAAAATTCTTGCCTCAGCTAAAGACCTGTCCAGAATAATTTCGCTGTTGCCGGTTCCTTTGAACTCCTCGAAAATAAGCTGGTCCATTCGAGAACCGGTGTCAACAAGACAGGTTGCGATAATTGTGATCGAGCCTCCATTTTCAATCTTGCGTGCCAGTCCGAACAGCCTGCGGGGTATTTCAAGAACTCCGGCCTCCAATCCTCCGCTCATAGTATGATGCTTTGGCTGATTTCTGCCGCGAATTCTGTTGTTGAATGCACGTGCCAGTCTGGTAAGACTATCTATTAACAAAACAATCTCTCTGCCGCATTCAAGCTCTGTCTGTATATGAGCCAATACCATTTCCGCAAGCTCAATGTGGTCATCAGCGGTATGGTCGCTTGTACTGGCAATTATTTCGGCATTGCCGCCTGACCTGCGAAAGCCTGTAACTTCCTCCGGTCTTTCGTCCACCAGCAGCACAATAACCCGGCTTTGGGCAGAACAATAATTAATTGCCTTAACCATCTGTTCCAGAAGAACAGTTTTGCCGGCCCTGGGCGGCGAAACAATCAGTTGACGTGTACCTTTTCCTATAGGCGCAATAAGGTCAACTATGCGCATACTTTCCTGACCACAACTGCCCAAATCAAATCTTTCATAAGGGTCGATAGCGATTAAGTCGGCATATCGCTGACGTTTCCTGAAATCTTCCGGCGGCATACCGCTGATGGAATCAACAGACACCAATCTGCTTCGGCCTGACTTTCGTTCTACTTGACCTGTGACAGACGCACCTTCTATTAAGGCGAACTGACGTATCAAATCCGGATGAACCAGCACCTCTTTTATCCCAGGCCGATAACGCCGTTCAGCAGTTCTGACTGCGAGATGTTGTTTGCCAATACTTTTTAATATTCCGTTAATTGTATCTGTCATATTACATTCCCGTGGAAAATTCCTGACCTAACAGTTTGAGGATGACAGAAAATTATATTCCATTATACATCATTAAACTGTACTAATCAAAAAACACATTTCAAGAGTTTTTGAACTATAATACGGCCGCTATCAGGCTGCTATTTGTAGTTCAAAAGTAACAGGATTGATGGCCGAAGCAACTCAACAATATTTCACCCACCCGAATTGTTGAGATATAGCATCCAGTCCTGGTTTTCTGGTATGCCATATTTATCAGTATTTTTAACTGGACCGTAAAATCAGGCCTAGTTCATCCATTTCTTTCTCTGTTGCAGCCTTTTTATGCTTGTGCTTGCCCTTGAGTGCTTCCATTTTAGCAATAGCCTTATCCTGCAGGGCGCCCGGCTGACGAGCCTTTTCTATCATCTCCTCAAGGGTGATTTTGCCTATATTGTAGAGATGCCAGAGATGCTCATCAAGCAACTGCATACCAAGTTTTTTGCCGGTCTGTATACTGGAGTCGATACGGTAAGTTTTATTCTCTCGAATAAGGTTGGCAATTGCGGGCGTAACAACCATAAACTCATAAGCAGCAATTCGGCCTCTGCCGGTGGCCAGAGGACATAATACCTGACTTAGCACAGCTATAAGGTTGCCGCTCAACTGAAGACGAATCTGTTCCTGCTGGTCAACAGGGAATACGTCAATCAATCTTGTAATTGTTCCGGCGGCACTGGTGGTATGAACCGTAGCAAAGACCAAGTGGCCTGTTTCAGCAGCTCGCACTGCCGCCTCGATTGTCTCCAGGTCTCGTAGCTCACCGACCAGAATCACATCCGGGTCCATCCTCAGGACACGTCTTAGAGCCTCGGCGAAGCTCGGGACATCCACGCCGACCGACCGCTGGTTGATGAGGGATTTCTTGTGAGTATGATAATATTCAATCGGGTCTTCAACAGTTACAATGTGGCGGTCGAAATTTTCATTGATGTAATTTATCATAGTAGCCAGTGTGGTTGTCTTGCCGCTTCCTGTCGGACCTGTTACCAGAAACATTCCTCTTGGACGACGGCATAGAGCAGCACAAATTTTCGGCAGCCCCAGCTCCTCGAAAGTAAGCATTTTTGACGGTATAAGACGCAACACCATTGATATAACGCCTTTTTGCTTAAAGACCGAAACTCTGAACCTGCCTTTATCAGCATAAGCAAAGCCGAAGTCGGTACCGCCTTCTTCGTAAAGCTCCTGCTGATTTTTTTCCGGCGTAATGCTTTTCATTAACGCCAAAGTATCATCCGGCTCGAGCACTTTTGTTTCCAATGACCTAAGCGAGCCGTCTATTCTTAATACCGGCGGCTTGTTGGTAACAATATGTATGTCTGAAGCGCCTTGCGTAACACAGGCGTTCAGCAATCTGTCCATGTTGACTGTTGCCATTAAGAACCCCTTAATTGACTCTGTTTAGACTAATCCATCTGACTTTCCGTCTGTGCGGTACTGACTACTTCATCAAGTGTGGTTATACCGTTAAATATTTTTAGTCTTCCATCTTCTGCAAGTGTTCTCATACCGCTTGCCCTTGCGGCTTTTCGTAATTCGACTGTCGGCGCTTTTGCAAAGGCCAACTCGCGAATTTCGGTGTTCATTTCAAACATCTCAAATATTGCGATTCTGCCTTTGTATCCGGTATTTGAACAGGCGCTGCAGCCGACACCTTTATAGACCGGCGTTGTTTTGAGGGTTTCCGGCGATATTTTCAGTGCAGCGAGAAGCTTCGGGTCGGGATGTTCATCCACTACCTTGCACTTCTTGCAGATAACGCGTACAAGTCTCTGTGCCATAATGGCCTGTATTGAGCTTGCAACAAGGAAGGGCTTGACTCCCATATCTATAAGGCGTGTAATTGCACTGGGGGCATCATTTGTATGCAACGTGCTGAAGACGAGGTGTCCCGTAAGTGCCGCCTGTATTGCGATATCTGCAACTACGCCATCGCGGATTTCGCCGACAAGAATGATATTGGGTGCCTGTCGAAGCATTGCCCTCAAAATCCTGTCGAAGGTCAGCCCGATATCTTCTTTTACCTGGCACTGATTCATACCGGCGAAGTTGTACTCAACCGGGTCTTCTGCCGTTATAATTTTTTTATCAGGCTTATTAAGTTCCTGCAGCGCAGCATACAATGTCGTGGTTTTGCCGCTGCCGGTAGGCCCTGTTACGAGAAAGATGCCGTTTGGTCTTCTTATTATTCGATGAAACTGCTCGTAGTTATCATGCTCAAAACCAATTGCGCCTAAACCGATATTGACGGCATCCGGTCGCAGAATACGCAGCACAACGCTTGGCCCATGAACTCCGGGAAGAGATGACACACGGAAATCAATATCACTGCTGTCTATTTCACGTTTTATACGGCCGTCCTGGGGCAATCGCTTCTCGGCAATATCCATACCGGACAGAATCTTAAAGCGGGTTACAAGTTGTGCCTGCATATTTTTGGGTATATTGTCTTTTTCCATACAGACACCGTCCACGCGATATCTTATTCGCACTCTGTCGGCCATTGGTTCTATGTGTATATCACTTGCCCGTATACTATATGCGTTATCTATTATAAGATTCACGAGCCTGATAATTGGTGCGTTGTCAGTTTCTCCGGCGGCCTGTGCACGTGCGACCTCTTCCTGCAATTCGTGGCCTATATCGGCCAGCTCGGCTGCTGTGGCATCTATGCTGTGCCTGAGCCTGTCATCCTGCTCTTGTTGCGCATGGTTGAAGTTGGTCTGAATATAAGCCCGGATTTTAGTGGGATTTCCGATGCAGCATTCCGGTTCAGTATTCATCCGAAACCTAATGGCGTCCATCGTCTCGGTATCCAGCGGGTCGCTTATCAGAACCTTTACTCTGCCGTTATTCATACCCAGAGGCAGAATATTATACTTTCTTATAATCTCCTCGGATACAAGTTTAGTTGCATTGGAAGGAACCGTTACTTTGTCCAGGTTAACATATTCCAGACCGAACTGCTTGGCAATGGCCTTGGTCAGGGTGTCTTCGCTAATTAAACCCTTCTCTACCAGAACCTGGCCAAGCGGTTTGTTGGTGCTTTTTCCGACTTTTATAGCATCAACAATAGCCTGTTTTTCCACCAGGCCGGCCTTATAAAGTATTTCGCCTAAATGCCTGCGTTGGGTTACCATCTACTCCTCGTCAAATTTATATACCCTTTGCTTGTATCAATTATATCATTCTGTTCGGTATTAGTCAACAGCCAGCCTGCCCGTTTCATTTTATAATTGTGTTTATTTGACAAATCTTCAGATATATGGTTAAATTATTATAGCGCGATAAGTACGGCAGTAACGAAATTGTATTTTGGAGAGGTTCGCAGATGCGTCTGGTACTGAAAAAAAACGGTAATATCGTTAATGAGTTCAGGTTCGACAGAGGACCTGTTTACATCGGCAGAGCCGTTCACAACCAGGTGCTTCTGCCGGACATTGCCGTATCAAGACAGCACGCTGTACTATTTACCGCAGCCGATGGCCAATGGATACTCGAAGATATGGACTCTGCCAATAAGACATATCTGAACGGCAAAGAAATAAGCAAGGTTGAAGTAAAAAACGGCGATTGTATTCGCATCGAAAATTTTACAATTGAAATTAATTTGGAAACCGATGCCGCCGAGCAGTTGCATCTCGAGGATACTTTTATGCCGTTGCCCGATAAAACGTCGGCAGGACAATCGAGAGGCAAGCGTGATATAATCATAAGGAATCCTAACGACCAGCACGCCCCCGATATCAAGCTGCCCGCCGGCAGGCTCAAAGATTTTCTGCAGGCAACCGAGGCAATCTGCAGCGCTAACAGCAACGAAGAGCTGCTTAATGCTCTGCTGGATATAACGATGCAGCAGTTCAACGCTTCGCAGGCCTGGTGCGCATTAAGAAGTCAGCCCGAAGGCCCGATGACATCCCACGCTGGTTTGAATAAAGACAGCACAGCACTGGTGATTGATAATATAACCATCAATACGAAAATCACCGAGGCCGCAGACAAAGGTGAATTTATGCTCCTGCAGCGGATGCCTGCAGAGGAACAGAAGATTAGCTCTGCGCTCATTGCCCCTATATTAGACCCTACGGGCAGTTTCGGCGTTTTATATGTTGGCGGCACAGCAGCTAACCAGCCTTACAGCTTAAGCGACCTGGATTACCTGCTCCTGCTTGCTATCCACACAGCCGCAATCCTCGAAAACTTCTAATTTTGTGAGAGTTTTATAGTGGGTTTTACCCTGCCGATTAATTCTAAAATTTACGACTGGTGGGGTTTGGATTTTTT
>CAZYWY010000145.1:0-5825 GCA_964651605.1 uncultured Pirellulales bacterium
CGATGATTCTGATGAGAAAGCGGATTCTAAAGTACGACCAGACCATAGTTGAAAATGACAGGGAGCTTTGGCGGCTCAGAGTAACGGGCGAAAACCGCTTTGTGGATGTTGTCAATCCACATCTTAATGAGGAACAAATCGAGCAGCTCTCTGCCCAAATAGGCGAAATCCTGCAGACAGACTTGTAATTAATATTGTGGCAGGGCTTGCCCTGTTGTTGCTGCCTTCGGAGTTGTATGAAAGTACGCTATATAGTTTCATTTTTGTGTCTTGCCTGTCTGATTTCCATAACAGGCTGTACCGGGCCACTACAAAAGCCTCTGCAGGTCTGCCCGGGAAGTAAGTCGGCTGAACAGGCCCTGCAAAAACTCCGGCTGCACAGCGAAAATATGCTTTCATTCAAAGCAACCGGGCGATGCCGTCTGTCATACTATGACAATGGCAAAAAACGCACGGAAAACCTCCAGCAAGTTACTATTCTCGTTCGTTCGCCTCTCGAAATTTATCTGCAGGCGAATATTTCTGTGGTGCCAAAGGCGGTTGTTGCAGGTGCCAACAAGGACGAATTCTGGCTGGCACTGCGCCCGAATGAAATCAGCTCCTTCTGGTCAGGGCAGTGGTCGCAACTCGATTCAACACAGAGTCTTCTGTTGAACCCTCGCACGCTGCTTGAAGCAATCGGCATCGTTGATATTGATTTGCAGGCTGACTGGTCGTTGGCCAACCATGGGCCTTATGATATTCTTACAAAAAAAGAAAACGGCATCACTACTAAAAAAATCTATATCTATTGCTGCGACGGCAGCGTAAGAAAAATCGAGTTTTTTGACGCAACAGGCCAAATATCCACTGTTGCCGAGTTGAACGAATATAAGGCTGTATCCGAGAATTTTTCAATCCCCGGCAGGCTCGAAATCACCAGACCAGCCAAGAGCAAAGAAGATTCTGTCAGCATCTCTTTTAAGCTCGATTCTGTAAAAGCACAGAAGATGACCGAAAAGCAGGATACTTTTTTTAAGCCCGTATCTACGAGGGGCTTCAAAAATATTTACAAACTGGACAACGGACAATGGACGAAAGAATCCAAATAAATTGAAAGGGTACGCTTGTGCCGAAAACAAACCTTAAAGAAAGAATCGGGCAGGGAATTCTCCTGCTGGATGGTGCGATGGGGACGCAACTTCTCGCTCGCGGTGCAGCCGGCGGAGGTTGTAATGAGCAGCTTAACAAACAATCGCCGGACATCGTCATTGCGGTTCACCAGGCCTATCTTCAGGCCGGCACCGATGCGATTCTTACAAATACCTTTGGTGCGAATACATTCAGTCTTGGCCGGCACGGTCTGGCTGATAAAGTAAATGAGCTAAACAAGGCCGCTGCGCAGCTTGCCCGCCGTTGTGCCGCAGAAAATCATTTCGTTCTGGGTGACATCGGCCCCACCGGTTCTCTGCTTGAGCCGCTGGGTGATATGAAACCCGCCGATTGCAGAGATGCCTTCGCACAACAGGCCAAAGCCCTGATGGCCGGCGGCGTGGACGGTTTTATCATCGAGACAATGACCGCACTGGAGGAACTAACGATTGCCGTCGAAGCTGTCAAATCGGTTTGCGGCGACGTGCCCATCCTGGCATCAATGGCTTTTGACAAAACCGAAAAGGATTTCAGAACTATATTCGGCGTCAGCGTCGAAAAAATGGTTGCAAAAATTATCCCTTTAGGCGTTGATGCGCTCGGATTTAACTGCGGTAGTGCGACGCTCGATGAATATGTCGAACTGGCGAAAAAATTTGTTTCCGCAGTAAATCAGACCGCCGACAATAAGCGAAATGTTGCGGTTCTGGCAGAGCCGAACGCAGGTAAGCCGCAGTTGATTGATGAGCAGGCTGTTTATACGGTAACAGCGGATGATTTCGCCTGTGCTGCAGAAAAAATTAAATCCGCAGGTGCTGCAATAATAGGCGGCTGCTGCGGAACCAGTCCCGACCACATCGCTGCAGCAGCGAAAAAATTGAATGAAAAAAAGACTCGCTGATTTAAATTGCCAAGATAAAAACACCTTGTGCAAAAATATATTCTCCCTATCTCAATAGCTCGGCGGCTATTCGAGCCACCTTGTCGATGTTTTCTTCGGTAGCAGGGCTTTTTCCCTTCTCCAGTCCTATATCGGCAAGCTGCAGGTGGGTAAATTTGCTGAATCCTGTCTGCTCCAAACAATTTTTTACGCAGTTCAAGGGGCAACCATCAATCGCAAGGATTTTTGAAGCTGAAGAGGTTTTCTTCATAATCGGCTCGATACGACCGCCTATGCCAGCCAGACAAAACATATCGCCCTTATTTTCTCTGGTTAATTTTCGAGCTACTTTGTCGGAAACTTCACCGACATCGGCTGCTCCAGAACAGGCGAATATCAAAATTGGACCACCACAGCAAACATTTGATTTTTCAGCGCTCATAATTTATTCCTTATAAAGCATTTTTTTTATTTCCTCCGGCGAGGCAACTTTGCCGACAATTTTTACCTGGCCATCTATCGCCAGTGCCGGCGTGAGCATTACGCCGAATTTCATAATCTCGTTGAGCTGTGTAATTTTTTCGATGGAATATTCGATGCCCAAATCCTTCGCAGCAAGTTCAGCGTTCTCCGCCAGCTTTTTGCATTTCGGACATCCCGTGCCGATAATTTGAATCTTGAACACTTTATGCTGCCTTAAAAAAACACTCCAAAAAAAATCCCCGCAATGGTTGAAATTACAATCACCAGCGTGACATAGACAACAGTTTTTTGCGTACCGATTACAGAACGAATCACCAGTATACTCGGCAGGCTCAGGGCTGGTCCTGCCAGCAGCAGCGCCAGAGCCGGGCCTTTGCCCATCCCCGCCCCCATCAAGCCCTGCAGAATCGGTACCTCCGTTAATGTTGCAAAATACATGAATGCCCCTGCAACAGCGGCGAATAAATTCGCCCGAACCGAGTTGCCGCCGAGGGCCTTGTTCACCCACGCAGACGGGATAATACCTTCATAACCGACCCTGCCTAACAAAAAGCCTGCCGCCAGCACGCCAATAAACAACAAAGGCAAAATCTGGAGGGCGTATCCCCACGATGCTCCCACCCACTCGGTCAGTTCATCCTTTTTGAACCAGCGATATAACATCACGCCGAACGCTGCCAGCAGAGCAAAGACCAGAATCCATTTGCCATAGTAAATCTGCTCATACAGGCTGTTTTTTTCAACGGCCTCCATTCCCTGTAGAAGGTCGCGCGAGATGTTTCTTGTCTGGCCGGCTGTGTCTAAGATTGTAACATTATTAGCATCTTCGCTAAGCAGTTTTCCTTCTACTTTATAAATCGAAAGCCCGTTCGGACAGCACAGAAAAACCGCACGAATGTCACCGCTTCTGGCCCAGTTTGCCAATATGAGCAGCGCTACCATCGTTGCGAAATATATTGCGTTTTTCCACAATGGCCTGTTTCTTTGTTCGTCACTAATCCCTAATCCCTGACCCCTGACTCCTGTTTTCTGCTCTTTGCGATAAATCAGGTGCATTAAAAGCCCGATTACAATGCTAAGAGAAATTGCTCCGACCGCACGGGCAATGCCTATTTGCAGGCCGAGTATGCGGGCGGTCAGAATAATTGCCAGGACATTGACAGCTGGACCCGAATAAAGAAAAGCAGTGGCCGGGCCAAGACCGGCACCCATTCTGTAAATACCCGAAAACAAAGGCAGAACCGTACAGGAGCAAACCGAAAGTATGCTGCCAGAGACGGATGCAACACCATAAGCAAGAAACTTATTGGCACTGGCGCCGAGATATTTCATAACCGATGCCTGGCTGAGAAAGACTGAAATGGCCCCCGCTATGAAGAAGGCCGGAACAAGACATAACAGCACATGGGCACGGGCATACCACTTGACCAACTGCATAGCCTCGATAACTGCATTATCGAAGCGGGGCAGCCCGACAGGCAGGTAGAAACAGCCCAGAAACACCGCTAAAATAACAGCCGGCTTCTTCCATTGTTCTTTTAATTGCATACAACTCCCAAAAGTTATAACGCCCTGAGCAGTTTGTTGTTCTCTTTGGCCTGCTGTCTCAAAACGTCCGTCACACATGAAAAAAATTCCATTATGCAGGGACACTTTAAGCTATACAGCACTCTCAGCCCTTCCTTGTGATATTCAAGTATACCGGCGTTAACCATAACCGCCAGGTGCCGGGAGACATTTGAGCGTTCCGAGCCTATATAATCTGCAATATCACAGACACACTGCCGACCATCTTTGAGAAAATCCAGAATTGCAATCCGCAGCGGATGTGCCATCGCCGCTGCAATTTCCGCCTGTTTCGCATACAATAACTGTTTATTCTTATCCAATTTTGAGCTCCAAACTATATGACTATGTGATTATATACTCACATATTATTATAAAGTTCGACAAAATCAACAGTATTTTAAAAATCGTCTTATTCACGCGTTTTTCAAGCATACTGTATTGTTCAGAAAGCTAAACTGGCTATAATTGTTGAACCAGAAGGATTGAAAATAAAATGTTTGCATTTCTTAATAAAAACAAATAGTATGAACCGCCTTTTAAGAGTATTAAACTGTTTATGAAAGGACAGTTGAAAAATGAGTCTTAGAGGCTTTTTTAATCCGCAGTCGGTGGCGATAGTCGGGGCATCCCGGCAGGCAGGAAAAGTAGGTTATGAAATTCTGAAAAATCTTATCGATGCCGGTTACGCCGGCAGGATATACCCTGTCAATCCCAGCGCAGCTCAAATCGAGAATCTCAAGTGTTACCCCGACCTTGAGGCAATCGGCGAGACGCCGGAGCTGGTTATAGTTGTCGTGCCGGCATCTGCCGTGCCGGATGTAATGCAACAGTGTGCCAAAATAGGCACAAAATCGGTCGTTATAATAACAGCCGGCTTTAAAGAGGTCGGCAAGGAAGGCAAAGCCCTCGAAGAGCAGGTAGTTCGGATTGCAAAACAGGCAGGCATCAGAGTTATAGGCCCGAACTGTCTTGGACTAATCGTACCGGCAAACAAACTCAACGCCAGTTTCGGCGGCGAGCTGCCTCTTGCGGGCGGAATCGCATATCTTTCCCAGTCCGGCGCTTTGCTGGCGGCGATTCTGGATATAGCCAACGCACAAGGCATAGGATTCAGCAAGCTAATCAGCATCGGCAACAAGGCAGATGTCAATGAGCTTGACCTGATGAAGGCTGTTACAAACGACAAGGAAACAAAGGTTATCGCAGGTTATCTGGAGAATATCGCCGACGGAGATGCTTTTGTACAGCAGGCAGAACGTATCTCTCATATCAAGCCGATTCTTCTAATCAAAGCCGGCGGCACAGCAGCCGGGGCCAAGGCAGCTTCTTCTCATACGGGCAGTCTGGCAGGCAGCGAAATGGCTTATGAGTCGGCATTTGAACGTGCCGGCATCATTCGCTGCAACTCGATAAGGCAGCAGTTTGATTATGCGCAGGCCTTTGCGAACCAGCCACTCCCGGCGGGACCTGCGGTTGCGGTTATCACAAATGCGGGCGGACCCGGAATTATGGCAGCAGATGCCATCGAGCAGAAAGGACTGGCTTTTGCCAGGCTCGACGAGCGGACAGTAAGCGCCCTTGCATCAAAGCTGCCGCCTGCAGCAAATCTTCACAATCCTATTGATGTCCTGGGGGATGCACTGGCGGAACGTTATAGCTTCGCACTGAATGTGGCACTTGATGACCCAAATGTAAATATGGTTTTGATATTGCTTACTCCGCAGGCGATGACGCAGGCGGCTGCCACCGCACAGGCTATTGT
>CAZYWY010000146.1:0-5805 GCA_964651605.1 uncultured Pirellulales bacterium
AACGCTCTTCAGGCAGAACCCACTGGACGAACTCCAGTTTCGACAAGTCACTAACTACCTTGTCGTCGAGTAAGCGGGCCGAAGCATCAAGTGTTCTCTGACCGCGATTTCCGCCTCTGCCACTTCTTCCACCTCCCATTAAGTCCATCATCCGGTTATTCGTCGAACGGGGATAAACATATATGTAGTTAAACAGTCCCAGCTTTTCAAATGTGTCTTTTAAATTTTTCTGCACACCCTCCCCGAAGGAAATCATACAAACCAAAGCGCCGATGCCGATAACGACCCCGAAAGTCGTCAGAAATGTCCGCAGTTTTTTTCTCCGCAGGTTGGCGAAAGATTGTTCTATATAGTCGGTAATTCTCATTATGCCGTCACCTTATCTGTTCTGTCTCGGATACCTTCCCATCGTGCAGACGTATAACACCGTCGGCAAATTCACGCAGCAAATATTCTTCGTGAGAAATCATAATTATAGTCAGCCCTTTTTCTTTGTTTAATTTCGCCAGAATCTGCATAATCTGCCTGGCTGTGCCGCTGTCAAGATTGCCCGTAGGCTCATCGGCAAGCAGCAACTGGGGCTGGTTAATCAATGCGCGGGCGATAGCCACTCTTTGCTGTTCACCGCCGGAAAGTTCGGCTGGGTGATGGTCTTTGCGATGTTCCAGCCCGACCAGAGCGAGCATTTCTTCCGCCCTGCTGTTTCTCTTTTTCTTCGGCACACCAGAAAACAGCAAAGGCAACGCCACATTCTCAACGGCGGTATAAGAAGAAATAAGATTAAAAGACTGAAATATCATTCCAACCTCAAGCCGCCGGTAAAGAGCCAGCTCAAGCGGATTTAATTCTGAAATAACTTTACCCCGGACTGTGATTTTCCCTGAAGTCGGGCTGTCTAAGCCGCCCAGCAGATTCATCAGCGTGGATTTGCCTGAGCCGGATGCCCCCGCTATCGCCCAGAATCTTCCATATTGCAGGGAAATACTGACTTTATCCAGAGCTACAACAGCAATTTTCCCGCTCGAATATGATTTTGTTAAACCTTCAGTCGCTACCAACTTGTCTGAGTCCATATCTGATTACCTCTATTGTATCTCAAGTATCAGCAAAATAACCGTTTCTGCTGTATTTTGCAAGAAAAAGTTGTTGTAGAACGTCCTATCGTTTGGCAATTTATAGTAATTCAGTGTCAATTTCATATTACAGTGTAGCTCAATAACCTCGGAAAGGAGACTTTTGACATAGGATAGAATTATGAAACTGAAATATTGGGTGAATTACAAGGTATTGTTAAGCATCATAATGTTGTTCTTGATGTTATTCTTGACAGAAAGCTGCAAACAAAAGGAAAAAATCAATCAAAATACTGAGACTCAAACAGTTACGTGGGAAGAACTGAAAGATTTCGGTTTCGCTGAAAAAGGAGTCCAAGATAAAGAGTTTGACAAATACAAAGATATCATTGAATCAAAGAATCTCGTAGAAAAACCGGAGAGAGTATTAAGACAAATGTCAGAACATGTGTCTTTTTACTACATTGAGGGACTTTTAGAGGAAATTTCAAAAACAACATCAGCCAAAGACAAGCCAAATATCTCAGTTTTTCTGAAAATAATCAAAGAAATGAAAAATCTCGATGACCCCAACGCTATTGAATTTATTGAGAAGGCTAAAGAAAATCGCAATGCAGACAAGCTTTGCATATCGCTTTATGGACTTCGCAATGAATTACAACAGGCAAAAGCAGCAGACGCATTAGCATCTCTGAAAAACCCTGAATCTGTTACACTCCTGGCAATGCGTTTGTTATTCGCAGCAGTTATGTATCTTAATGCTATGGGTTCTCAAGGGGAAGCTATAACGGGAAATTTATGCAAGTCACTTGTTAAGGCTCTCGAAAGTTGTACCGGCTTTTCTTTCCCAGATTATAACCCTGCAAATGAACAGGAAACCCTTAGAATTGTCAAAAGCTGCCGAGACTGGCTTGAAAAACATCCACAAAAGACAGAATATTAACCGAAGAACTAATTACGAGCAAATCAGACGCCGATTTGGTTAATTTACCTTTGTTCTGTCCAACAGCAGCGCATCGCTCGGCAAGACCAGCTTGGCTTGGTCCCAATCTTCATCTTATGGTTTCAATTCAGATTTGGCAGACAAATAATCAAGAATAATCTCAAATATTTTTTATTTACAAAGCAGTGGAATCTGTCGGGTTGCTCCCCTTTTAAGCCAATTCTCTTGACGTAATCTGTCATTTTGTTTTTAATATGGTGTAAATCATTTTGGAACTAAATAATGAAAGGGATTATGAAATATGAAGGTAAGTAAAAGAGCACAAGCCGTATTACCATCGCCCACACTGGCTGTAACTGCACGGGCCAAGCAGTTAAAAGCACAAGGCGTGGATGTTGTTGGTTTTGGGGCCGGCGAACCGGATTTTGACACGCCGGAATATATAAAAGAAGCCGCTATAAAGGCACTCAAGTCGGGCAAAACCAAATACACACCTTCGGTCGGTATCCCAGAGCTGCGAAGCGCCATCACCGAAAAACTGCTGAAGGAAAATGGCCTGAAATATGCTCCTGAGCAGATTATCGTCAATATCGGCGGCAAACATTCGATCTATGAGGCGATGCAGGCTGTCATGGACCCTGGTGATGAGGTTATTTTGCCCTCGCCATACTGGGTTACATATCCTGAAGCAATACAACTGGCAGGAGCGAAAGTTAAAATCATCCAGACCGACAAAAGCAACGACTACAAAATGACACCTGAAGAGCTTAAAAAAGCCATCACACAAAAGACTGCTATGCTCGTCCTGAATTCGCCCAATAATCCGGGCGGTTTTACCTATACGCCGGACGAGCTTTCAGCGCTAGCAAAAGTCCTCGAAGGTACGGACATAAGCGTGATGTCGGATGAAATTTATGAAAAGCTCATTTATGGCAAGACAAAATTCGTCAGTTTCGCATCACTGAGCGAAGATGCCTACAAAAGAACGCTGACTCTGAACGGCTTGAGCAAGGCGTTTGCTATGACAGGCTGGCGTCTTGGTTATACCGCAGGGCCTGTCGATGTGATAAAGGCGATGGGACGTTTGCAGGACCATATGACATCGAACCCGGTTACTTTCGGCCAATACGCAGCCATTGCCGCTTTTGGCCCGCCGGCAAACGAGACCGTTGAAAAAATGAGACAGGAATTTGAACGACGCGGCAAATATATGGCTCAGAGACTCAATGACATCGACGGCGTTGAATGCTCCGAGCCGACCGGTGCTTTTTACTGTTTCCCTGATGTTTCCGCTCATTATGGCAGAACGCTCAACGGGGTTAAAATTACCGGCAGTATGGACTTTGCGAAGGAACTGCTTGAGCAGGCCAATGTGGCGCTCGTACCGGGACAGCCGTTCGGCTGCGACAATAACGTGCGTCTAAGTTTTGCCTGCTCGCTCGAACAGATTACCAAAGGATTAGACAGGCTGCAAAAATGGCTAAGTCAGTAAAGAAACAGAACTCTAAACTCAGAACTCAGAACTCAGAATTAAGCACCCCGACAAAAACAAAAGTGCCTATCTTGGCGTTAATCATCGGCTGGCTGGCAATGCTGATTTTTACCTTTCACGCCTGCACGCATATGGTTGCCGCCGGCGACACGTGGGTTGCGATGGCCTGCGGGCGACACTTTGTCGAGCATGGAGTTGATACGGTCGAACCGTTCAGTGCAAATTCGCACAAACCCGGCCCCACGCAAGAGGATGTAGATAACTGGCCGGGCTGGGCCCAGTGGCTCACAAAGGTAGTTGGCCTGGAGACAGTCAAAAAATGGCACCCGACTGGCTGGATAGACCAGAACTGGCTGACACACGTGATTTTTTATAAACTTGTTCCCAAATCATCTTATGCCGATGGTCTTAGTTTCACATCCAACGCCCTGGTCTATTGGAAGTTCGCCATTTATATTATCACCGTGTTCTGTGTGTATTACACCGGCCGGCTGATGGGTGTGCATCCGGCTTTATCTGCAGTGTTTTCCTGCTTTGCGATGTTTATAGGCCGGTCCTTTTTGGATGTACGCCCCGCTGGTTTCTCGAATATGCTGGTTGCGGTCTTTATACTTATCCTGGCTCTGGTTACGTATCGCAATTATCTGTTTATCTGGCTAATCGTACCTCTTGCGGTTTTTTGGTGCAATGTCCACGGCGGATATATATACCTGTTTATAATGCTCGTGCCGTTTATCGGTTTGCACCTGCTGATTTGCTGCAATAAAAAATGGACGGCAATTTTATATAATATAGCAGCCTGGCCTTTGCTGATAATATTGTTACTTGTGAACCCCAGCATAGCAGTATTTCTGTTTGCCATCCTGCTGATAGTGCTTGATATTGTCCTGATAGCCTACAAGAACAATCTCGTATCCATCGGCTTCAAAGGCGTATATCATACAATTGCAGCTTATATTATCGCATTTTTAGCAGTGATTATTTTCAATCCTTTTCATCTGACGAACCTGACTCACACCTTTGTCATCAGCGTCAGTGAACACGCCGCCAGATGGCGCCAAATTCACGAATGGATGCCTGCCTTCGACTGGGATAATCCGGTCGGCACAGCAGTACCATTTTTGTTTATGTTTATTTTGGGTCTGGCTGCACTTTTTGTCTGGGTTTTTGTGCTGTATAAGACCCTGAATTCTTTGAAACAGAACCGCAAAACAAGGACAAAGAGCTTCGAGGAGCTTGGTCAGCATAAAATAGATTTGGCTCCTATGATTATTGCAGGATTGACCGTTTATATGGCGATTCGCTCCCGAAGATTTATCCCGATAGCTGCCATTACCGGCTGCCCCGTCATTGCGATGCTCATCAACGAGATAGTCCGCTGGATTTCGGCGACCATAAATTTGCGACAACACAAAGAATTCATTGTCTCTGCTGTCTCAAAGCAACTGATGTCGTACTTTACATTAGCCGGGGCCGTTGTGGTGTTATTCTTCGGGACGTGGTGGGGACTTAAATTCAAGAAGATTTATCTCGACCCCTGGCCCAATGACTCGAAATACCACTCGGTCTTTATGCGAATGACCGCATCCGACGCCAAGCCTTTCTATGCAATGAAATTCATAAAGGACAATAAACTGTCAGGCAAAATGTTCAATTACTGGACCGAGGGCGGCTTTATCGCATGGGGACAAACGCCCGACCCCAACACCGGTAAAACTCCCCTTCAGCTCTGTATGGATGGGCGCGCGCAGGCTGCTTATGACCGCGATACATTCGATGAGTGGTCAACCATTATGGCCGGAGGTCATATCACTTATGACTTGCTCTCCCTCGCAAGAGCTAGAGGAGAAGATTTAACATCCGACGATTACAAGAAGATTGGCGATTGGATGAATGAACAGTTGACAATCCGGGATGTATGGCTTGTATTGATGCCGTCGGCTGTTTTTAATGACCCGGAAAAACCTCCCCAATATCACGCAATCAAAGGTCTTGAGAGTAATCCCAACTGGCCTGCTGTATTTTTTGATGACGAGCAGAGAATATATGTCAACATTAAATCTCCGAACGGCAGAAAACTTTTCGAGCAGATAACCGTCGGCAATGTGATTTACCCGGATGATTGCCACGCAAATCTCAACCTGGCACATCACTGGTTTTATTACATGGCCAGTCCCGGACATGACAAAAAAGCCCTTGATTTGGCAATGAAGTCCTTCAATGAAAATCCATCGCGAGCATCTTTATGGGAAATGATTGTAATCGCAATGACATCGCAAGAGTTTTCAGCCGGCGTC
>CAZYWY010000147.1:0-5799 GCA_964651605.1 uncultured Pirellulales bacterium
TGAAATTATTGCATCTGGCGGATTCTTACTTCTGTATCCTTTGAATCTTTCAGCAGGTCAGCTAACTCTTTCGGATCTGCCCGGTTAAAATGGTATGGATATAAAACCTTGGGCTTAATCACTTTAGCTGCCTCAGCAGCCATTGCAGAAGACATCGTATATGGCGGACTTATCGGCAGAAATGCAATATCGATGTTTTTGAGGTCTTTCATTTCGGGTATATTATCCGTGTCGCCTGCTACATAAACCCTTTTGTCGCCGAATGTTATCACATAGCCGTTGCCGTTGCCTTTCGGATGATTATTTGTAGTTAGATTATAAGCAGGCACAGCCTCGATTTTCAGTCCGGCAACCGTTTTCACATCGCCGTTCTGCATAACAATACTGCCTTCTATTTTTGATGCAGCGGCCTTGTTAGATACGATTTGCGTGGTGGGCGTTCTTATCGATTCGATAGAAGCCGGATTCAGGTGATCGCCGTGTTCGTGAGTGATTAAAATCAAATCGGCCTTGGGCATTTTGCTGTAGTCGGCCTTTTGGTTGCCGACCGGGTCAACGTGGATGATTTTGCCTGCGAAATCAAACATCAATGTTCCGTGTCCGACGAAGACGATTTTCAGCTTGCCTTCGTTTGTGTCAAAAACATCCTCTTCGAGTCCAGGCACCGTTGGTGCTGTTGGTGCAACGGTCTGCTGTACATTTTCAATCCCTTTTACCCGCGTACGAACGGCATATAGTGACCTCATTCCAGTGATAAAAAGCGTATCTCTGTCTTTACCGCCAAAAGCGACGTTAGTAGTTTGCTCCTGCACTGTGATAGTTTCGATTCTTTCGCCTTTCGGATTAAAGATAGCTACGCCTCTGCCGGTCAGGTATATATTGCCCTCATTATCCATTGTCATCCCGTCAGAACCTGCTGAACAGAAAAGCTTCTTATCCGACAGCGTGCCGTCAGGATTAATTGCATAAGTATAAGTCCTTGAGGCGCCGATGTCTGCTACATAAAGCATCTTGCCATCGGCAGTGCCTACTATGCCGTTCGGCTTGACCAGGTCGGTTGTTACCTTGATAAGCTTCTTGCGGTCGGGCGACAGATAATAGACGTGTTCGCCGTCCTGCTGAACCGTTCCAGGCCGGGTCCAGTATTGCCTGCGATAGAACGGGTCAGAGAAATAAATGCCACCGTTCGGATGTACCCATGCATCGTTGGGGCCGTTGAGCAGTTTGCCCTCGAAGTCTTTTACCAGGATAGTGACATTACCATTGGGGTCTATTTGCCAGAGCTGGTTATTGGCATCAGCGCAAGCAATGATATTACCTTTATTGTCGATATATAATCCGTTGGCCCTGCCGGCATTTTCCATAAAAGTCGATATTTTGCCGTCTGTTGACCACTTTAATATTTTGTTGTTTGGCTGGTCTGTAAAATATATATTTCCTTCTGCGTCGCAGGCCGGGCCTTCGCCAAATCCAAGGCCGCTGGTTACTCTTTCAAGTGTTGCCCCCGGCGCAATAACACTCTGCTGAGCCGAGCTGATGCCTATTAACAATGCTGCAAATAAAACTGCTGCGTAAAAAATTCTTTGTCTTTTCATTTGAGTACCCTTTTACCTTTCTAATAAAAATCCACTCTAAAATATTATCTTTTTAAACCATCACAAATGAAAATTGATTGTACCAAAAAGATGTATAATTGTATATTATAAAGAAATGAAGATTATACGATTAGCAAAATTCTGGATTGGGCTGCTTATTATTGCAGCAGGCATCTTTCCTGCCGAGAATGCTTTTGGAGCTGCGCCGGGGCCTTCCTCTTTTAAGCCTGATATGTCATTTGAGCAGGCCATAAATATCCTGCGAAATTCGACATCGCCATCCTTAAATATCGCTGTTCTTTGGAAAGACATCGAGCGCAATGCCGCCATTAGTAAAAATACTCCCATCGGCATCGACGGCGTGTCGGGAGTACCTTTGCGTACCCACTTGAAACTCCTGTTATCAGCCCTGTCGGCTGGCAGCGAAGCCAAATTAGGATATGTAATAGACGATGGTGTCATAATGATTGCAACAGAAAAATCCCTGCCTGGAAGACTACGTACTCGGATTTATTACATCGCGGATTTGGTAGCCAGATGACAACCATTGACAACGGCAAAGGTGCAATTTTCGATTTGGACGGCGTGCTGATAGATTCGGCCCCGGCCCATAAACAGTCCTGGTTTGAACTGGCTGAAAAACAAGGTTACCATATCACTGATGAGATTTTTTACAGCACATTCGGAATGCAGAATCCGCAAATCCTTACGCTCTTAGCTGGTCACGAACTGCCCGCCGAGCAAATAGCCGCTCTTGCAGATTGGAAAGAAAAACGATATCGTGACATTATCGCCGGTTCGCTTGAATTGGTCGCCGGCGGTTATGAATTACTCGGCAAGCTAAAAACGGACTGTTTTCGTCTGGCAATAGGCTCATCTGCACCAAAAGAGAATCTGGATTTAGTGGTAAATAAATTGGGACTTGAGAAGTTTTTCGATGCCTTTATTTGCTCAGCCGATGCCCCCAGAGGCAAGCCTGCACCGGATACATTTCTTGCAGCAGCGAGGAAACTGGGGCTTGGGCCGAAGCGTTGCGTTGTAGTTGAGGATGCGGTTCACGGGGTCAGGGCCGGCAAGGCAGCAGGGATGAAAGTTATAGCGCTGACAACCACTAACGACCGCGAAAAACTTACAGAGGCTGATGTAATCGTGGACAGGCTGAGTGACTTAACAACTGCGGATTTTGCAAAGCTACTTGAAAAAGATACCCCGTGACACGAGCAACGAAGTAGCAATTATGTATCAGTCATTCACGCCGTAAATCCAGTGGGCGTTGGTCAGGTCGTAATTGACAAGCTCATCGGGGCGGAAGAACAGGCTGATTTCGCGTTTGGCCGACTCCAAGCTGTCCGAGCCGTGAACCAGATTGAATCTCCTGGCACAACTGAAATCGCCCCGAATTGTACCGGCCTCGGCGTTGCAGCCGAACGTGGCGCCAATAATTTTGCGTGCGATTGCTATAATACCCTCGGCCTCCCAGACCATTATTAGCGATGGTCCCGAGGCCAGAAATTTTGTAACTCCCGGAAAGAAGGACTGGCCACGATGCGGTGCATAATGTTCCTCGGCAAGCTCAAGTGAGATTTGCATAAACTTCGCTGCGACGAGTTTGAAACCTTTGGTCTCGAATCGTGAAATAATCTGCCCGACAACCTGCCTCTGAATACAATCCGGCTTAAGAATGATTAAAGTACGCTCTGTCATAAAGAAAGAAGACAGTATCCAGAATACAGAAGACAGAATGTTAAATGTTACTATCTACTGTATTCTGTCTGCTGTATTCTGTATTCTTGATGATTATGCTCCCTGCTGGACGATGTAAATTTCAACCCGTCTGTTTTTCTCGTTTCCTTTTTTGCCCGGTGCATTTTCTTCTGCAGGCCGGTACTCACCAAAGCCGCGTACACTCATCCGCTTTGGTGCTATGTTAGCCTTTTCCATAAGGTTTTCAACCGATATCGCCCTGTGAACCGACAGGTGCCAGTTGGTCGGGTGCTTTGCGAGCGTTTCGGGCCTTTGAATCGGGATATCATCTGTATGGCCGGCAATAATCACATCGAAATCCTTGCCTTGGGTATTGAGGATTCCACAGAGGCTATTGATGGCGGATATCGCTGAGGAGGCGACTGTGTCGCTGCCTTTATCGAACAGTAAATCACTGTTGAATTTGACTACGCCTCGCTTGGCATCATAGGTAATCAGATTTGGATTGGCTTTAGCCAGGTCCGCAAGGAGTGTGCTTAACTCAACCGGCAGTGCAACTGCACCGGTGCGTAATCTGTCGGTCAACTGGGCTATTATAGCCTCTTTTTCCTTTATATCATTCATAAGAAGAGCAATTGTATCCTCAAGTTTCTTTAAGTCCGCACTGCCTACTCCTTTGGCCGTGTCGAGCTGATTTTCTAACTGGCCAAGGTGTAACTTGGCGGCATCCAACTCGGCTTGAAGCTGATTTATGCGTTCCTGCTGCCTGCTGTTCAGTCTTTGAAGCTCCTCCAGTTGAGAGTTACAGCCGCCTGTAATGAATAATACTGATGCACACACAAATAAGATTGCTGAAAGTTTCACGATTCGCATCTTTCAATCCTTTCCAAGAAAAACGAGGTATTTCCTTTTTAACCTATTTTAATAAATTTCGGGGGCGTTATGATAAAAGAAACAATTACAGCCCTTGTCTGCAAATAAAACTGATTTATGTCCGCCGGTCAAGAACAAATTTTACATTTTTTAAATACCTTTTACAACAGCGATAAATTTATTTTGACGCCCTGCTGCAACTGATTTATACTTGATAACCTTTTTAAGAAAAAAGGCCGGAACATTCGGAGTTTAACTATGGATAAAAGCAAAATTGTACCTGAAGGAATAACTTTTGATGATGTGCTGCTGATACCGGGCAAGAGCGATTTTGTACCCAGCCAGGCAGATACTCGCACACAACTGACCAACAACATTACCATAAACATCCCAATCGTTTCTGCTGCTATGGATACTGTTACCGAATCCGCACTGGCCATCGCACTGGCACAGGAGGGCGGCATAGGCATCATCCATAAAAACCTCTCAATCGAGGCTCAAAAAAGAGAGGTGGCAAAGGTCAAACGCTCCGAGAACGGCGTAATCCTCGACCCGGTTACACTCTCGCCGGGCGAGCCGGTCAGCAAGGCACTACATCTTATGAATGAGCAGAATGTCTCCGGCATACCAATCGTCCAGGGCAGAAAGCTGGTCGGCATCCTGACCCGCCGGGACCTCAAATTTCTCAAAGATTACGACGTTGAAGTGCGTACCGTGATGGTCAAGGATAAGCTCGTTACAGGCCCTGCCGATACAACGCTGGAGCAGGCAAAGGAAATCCTCCAGAAACACAAGGTCGAAAAACTGCTGCTGGTACACGATAATGGCGAGCTGGCAGGCCTGATAACGATGAGAGACATCGACCGTGTGTTGCAGTATCCGCTGTCAGCCAGAGACCGCAGGGGCAGACTGCTGGTTGGAGCTGCCGTGGGAGTACACGACTACGAACGCATAGAGGCTCTTATATCGGCTGATGTGGATATTATCGTAGTCGATACGGCACACGGCCATTCGCAGAACGTCATCGACACCGTCAAAAAAATCAAGGCCGGCTATAAAATAGACGTCATCGCAGGCAACATCGCCACCGCACAGGCCGCTGAGGATTTAATCGCAGCCGGCGCCAACGCCATCAAGGTCGGCATAGGCCCCGGCGCAATCTGCACCACGAGAATAATTTCAGGCGTCGGCATGCCGCAGGTCTCGGCGATAATGGACTGTGCATCGGCGGCACAAAAGCACAATATCCCCGTCATTGCCGACGGCGGAATAAAACAATCCGGCGACATAACCAAGGCCATTGCAGCCGGCGCTTCGAGCGTGATGCTCGGCTCGCTGTTTGCAGGGCTGAAGGAAAGCCCCGGCCAACTGGTCATTTACAAGGGCTGGCAATTCAAGGAATATCGCGGTATGGGTTCGCTCGGTGCAATGGTCAAAGGCTCGGCGGAAAGATACGGCCAGAGCAGTTCAACCGAGCAGGGCAAGCTCGTACCCGAAGGGGTCGAAGGACGCGTACCCTACCGCGGGATGCTGGGGGCTTTTGTATATCAATTAGTCGGCGGACTGCGGGCAGGAATGGGCTACTGCGGGGCAAAGAACATAGATGAGCTGCGGAAAAACAGCCGAT
>CAZYWY010000148.1:0-608 GCA_964651605.1 uncultured Pirellulales bacterium
CCCATAGCAAGAGATTTTCTCAAGGCGGGTTTTCACGTAATGTGCGAAAAGCCTATGACTTTCAATGTTGAAGAGGCTAAGGAACTCCAGAAACTTGTTAAAAAGACAGGCAAAGTGTTCGGCCTGATGCACAATTACACCGGCTATCCGATGGTCAAGCTGGCCCGCGATATGGCACGCAACGGTCAGCTTGGAGAGGTTCGCAAGATTGTTGTGCAGTATCCACAGGGTTGGCTATCCACCGCGCTGGAAAAAACCGGCCAAATGCAGGCATCCTGGCGAACCGACCCCAAGCAAAGCGGCGGCGCAGGCTGTATGGGCGATATAGGGACACATGCTGAGAATCTTTCCGAATATATCACAGGCCTGAAAATTACTCACCTGTGTGCTGATTTAACGACTTTTGTAAAAGGCAGAAAGCTCGACGATGATGGCAATGTGCTTATACGGCTCAATAATGGGGCAAGAGGGGTTCTTCACGCAAGCCAGATTTCGGTAGGAGAGGAAAACAATCTCGCTATCTGGATTTATGGCGAGCAAAAAGGTCTGGAATGGCATCAGGAACATCCAAATCAGCTTATTGTAAAAGACCAGAATGCTCCTGCGCA
>CAZYWY010000148.1:618-4882 GCA_964651605.1 uncultured Pirellulales bacterium
GCAGATTTGGGGCCGTGGTAATGGTTACGTTGGAGCTGCCAGCGCTGCTGCTGCTCGTGCAACACGTTTGCCCAGCGGCCATCCTGAAGCATTCTTAGAGGCTTTTGCCAACATTTATCGCAACTTTGCCGATACCGTTTGTGCAAATATAACAGGTGAAAAGCCCGACCCGCTGGCACTGGATTTCCCTGGTGTTGATGACGGGTTGCGGGGAATGCTTTTTATCGAGACCGTGCTGGAAAGTAACCAGAGCAAGGAAAAATGGACAGCCTTTAAGAAATAAGGTGTCTTTAGAATAAGTATAACCGTTCACGCAGAAATCCTCTGGTTTGTGCGCGAACGGTTATTTTTTTAGGTTTTGCGATTTTTGCGTAAATTGCTGCATTTCCGGTAAAAATCAAGGTTTTAAAATTAAGATTACACACGAGCAAAAAATCGTATATAATATTCCTGTTGTAAAAAGCAAAAAGTAAAAAGTGAATATCAAAATTGTGGAATCGCCGCTTTGCGGCGATGACTTCGTTATTTTTGATTTTTAATATTTGATTTTTACTTTATTTTTTATAGGAGCAGAAATGTCGGGTCATTCACACTGGGCTGGTATTAAATATAAAAAGGCGATAAATGATGCCAAACGAGGCAAGACCTGGAGCAAGGTTGCTCGAATGATAATTGTCGCCGCCAGGACCGGCGGAGGCGACCCTTCCGCAAATCTATCCCTTCGATATGCCATCGACAAGGCAAAAACAGCAAATATGCCTAAAGATACAATCGAAAAGGCTGTTAAAAAGGGAACCGGAGACCTTGGGGGTGTAAGTTATGAAGAAATACTATACGAGGGTTACGGCCCGTCTGGTGTTGCGATAATGGTTGAGGTACTGACAGATAATCGCAACCGAACCGGCCCTGAGATAAAAAGGATATTTGAAAAGCATGGCGGTTCACTTGGAACAACCGGCTGTGTCGGATGGATGTTTCATAAAAAAGGACTAATTACGGTCAACACCTCTGCCATCGATGAAGAACAGCTTATGGATATAGCACTCAGCGCCGGCGCAAGTGATATGAAAACGGCTGGAGATGTTTTTGAGATTACCTGCGAACCAGTTGCTTTCGAGGGATTGAAAAAGGCCCTGCTGCAAAAAGAAATCACGCCTGTTGTAGCTGAGATTTCAATGGTGCCGCAGAGCAATGTCGAGATTCACGATGAGCATACAGCCGCCAGGATAGTTTCACTTATGGATGCCTTCGATGACCACGATGATGTGCAGAATGCTTATGCTAATTTTGATATTCCAAATGAAATAATGGCGAAGATTTCGTAGGAAGCAAGAGGAAATGATAGTTGATTGTCACACGCATATCGATTTTTCCGGCGGTGATTCCGCTGCATCCGAGCATCTGGCGGCGGCGGAGACGGTGGACTTTTGCATCGTTCTGGCAAGGCCCGATGGCTCGAATGAAAAAAACAACAGGGAACTGTCCCAGTATGTAGAAAAACACAAAGACAAGATGGCGGGTTTTGCGGTTGTCTGCCCGACTGAGGAAAATACCGGCGAAGATAGTCTGGCAGGCATCAGGGACAAGATGGGTCTAAAGGGGACGGTTCTTTATTGCTCCGCTGCCGGTATGCACCCGGCGAACAGCAAAGCAATGCGATTCTATGAATCGGCTCAGGAGCTTGGGCTGCCTGTTTTCTTTCATAATGCCGATGTCCCTTCCGAATATTCAACAATTATCGAATATGCTCAACCGATTCTTCTGGATGAGGTGGCGAGGGAGTTTCCATCATTAAAAATCATCATCGGCAGTATGGGCATGCCGTTCGTAGAGCAGACATTCCTTATGTTGGCTAAACATAAAAATGTCTTTGCGGATTTGACTATAACGCCGAAAAATATCTGGCAAACTTATAATACGGTGATAGCTGCTTATGAGTATGGTGTGATGGATAAATTATTATTCGGCAGTGGTTTTCCTGCGGGCAATGCGGGGGCTTGCATAGAAACATTGCTTGGCTTTAATATGCTTTTGGCCGATACGAAACTTCCGATGGTTCCTCGCAGCAATATCCGCAGCGTAATCGAGCGGGATACGCTTGAATTGCTTGGGATAGATGCCAAACCCAAAGTAGCACAGCAATAAAACTGTACTTTCCCCTTCTGCCGGTACAATCCTGTCGGTATATGGTATTACAGATTTTCGCTGACGTATTTGACGGCGTTGCTGAGGATTGTCACCCCGTCGCAGAGCGGCTCTTTAAGTCTGCTCCAGCGAGGATGGGCGGTCGGACGTACGAATCGCTCCGGATGCGGCATAAGCCCCAGCACTCTGCCGGTCGCATCAGTCAGGCCCGCTATTGAATCGACCGAGCCGTTCGGATTTACCGGATAACCGCCTTGCCTGCCGGCTACATCGACGTATTTGAACGCAATATAATCGCCGGATTGTAACTGCTCAAGCGTCTGTGCGTCTTTTGTAACGACCTTGCCTTCGCCGTGTGCGATGGGCAGTTCAATCCTTCGACCCGGCTCGATAAAAACACAACGCCGGCTCACAGGCTCAAGCCTTACCCATCGGTCCTCGAATTTGCCGCTGTCGTTGTTTGTTATTGTAACCTGCTGACCGTTACCGGAAATGTCACCACCCGGCAGGATACCGGCTTTGACCAGCACCTGGAAACCGTTGCAGATACCCAGCACCAGTTTGCCCGATTCGATGAATTTTTGCACCGGCTCGTAGAGATGGTGTACAATCTGGTTGGCGAGGATTTTGCCTGCGGCAACGTCATCACCGTAGCTGAAACCGCCCGGAAACACGAGGATTTGAAACTCGTCGAGAAGGCTGTTGTTTTCGATGATTTTGTTGATATGTATGCGCTGAGCTTTAGCTCCCGCCAGTTCCAGTGCATATTGTGTTTCCATATCGCAGTTGATTCCCGCCGCCCGCAAAACGAGCGCTTTTACCTGTTCCATTCTTTATCTCTTTAATTTTTTACTTCTGCACATTTGACTTTTTCAGAGATGATTCTTTTAAATACTATCCTCGTTATACTTCCACCATCTCTGCCATTTTGCATAGTCTTTCCCGAATTTTTTCCCTGTAATTTTCTCCAACTCGTATGCTGCGCTTCCCTGTATGTCAGAATCCTGCTTCTTAACCATATCTATCAGAGGTTGAATCACGCGCCGGTCATCCAAAGATACCAGAGCCATTGCTGCATATAACCTTGTCTTCGCATTCTCATCCTCCAAAGCTGCGACCAGAGCATCGGCTGCGTTTGGATCTTTTACGCCACACAACGCTATCGCCGCTCTGCTTCGGATTTGCGGTTCCTCATCTTTCAGCGCGGCAATCAAAGCATTGGCCGCCTGGGAGGTTTTTGTTTCTCCCAGCATAGATGCCGCTGTACACCTCATCTCAACATCCTCGCTCTTGTCGTCCAGAATATCGACCAGGGTTTCTATCGACCGAGCATTTCCTATCATTCTCAGCGCATACATTGCCTTTTCCCGCTCATCGTGATCCTCATCTTTATTTTCCAGGGTCGTCACAAAATGTTCCAGTACCTCCGGCGCATCTATTTTATTCAGCGCACGTCCTGCTTCTTCCCGCAGCTCACGACGCTCTTCAAACAGGATTTCAAGCAGAGATGTTATGGCCAGCGGATCCTTGAACTCGCCAAGCGCCTTTACTGCAGCCATTCTAACAGAGCGCAGATTATTCGGGTCCAAGTGAGCCTTGATAAGCGGCTCTATCGCTTCCTTGTCCTTTATTCTCCCTAAAGCTGTCGCTGCTATTCGTTTCAATAAAGAGTCGGTATCCTTTGGGTCGTTTCTGTTCAATGCGCTGATAATCATTGCTGTTGCGCGGGCATCTGCTATTTCGCCCAGCGATTGGACGATGGCTGCCCTAAGATGGCGGTTCTCATCATTTAACGCATCAATTAGCGGTTCTACTGCGCGAGGGTTCTTTATTTTCCCTAAAGTTTCTACGGCAAATCTTCGGACATCTAGTGATTTGTCTTTCAAACAGGCAATCACAGGTTCTACTGCTCTGCTGTCTCCTATTTGCCCCAGTGCCCATATCGCATGGCCTCGGACATCCCAATGCTTATCCTTTATGGCCTGAATCAACGGCTCCGCTGCTTGAGCATCGCCTATATTTCCCAGTGCCCATGCTGCATTACTGCGTACGAATTCTGCTTCATCTTTCAGCGCGGCAATAAGCGCTTTTACAGGCTGGGTGTCTTTTATCGCACCTA
>CAZYWY010000148.1:4892-5748 GCA_964651605.1 uncultured Pirellulales bacterium
TCCTCTAACCTCTTCGTCTTTGTCCTCTAAGGCAGCAATCAGAGCCTCGAGACCACGAGGGTCCTTATACCATGCTCCATTTTGCCATGCTCTTGCGGCATTTCTTCTTACATCTACATTCGCATCCTGAAGTGCCGAAATCAAAGTATCGACTGCTCTGGAATCTTTTATATAGCCAAGTGCCTGAATCGCGCTGGCCCGGATAGATGCATCCTGATCTTTTGCAATTGAAATCAGAGGTTCTACTGCACGTTTATCCTTTATTTCTCCCAGGGCCTTTGCTGCATGTGCCCGAACATCCGGATTCTCATGTTTTAGCACATCGAGCAATTGCTCCACTGCATCCACGTCTATTATTACCAGTGCTCGCGTTGCATTCTTTCGCCTCGTCCGGTTTTCGTCGTTCAGAGCGGCAATCAAAGGTGTTACCGCAGGAGCACCTATTTTACCGAGGGTGTCCGCTGCTGTGGCGCCAACAACAGCTCCCTTCCATCCCCCCAATAGTTGTGTATTATCACCTAATATTTCAATAAGGAATGGTATCGCTGGAATTGCCCGTTCATACATTTTCCCTAAACGCTCAGCAGCACTAATACGTATGGCCGCATCCGAGGAGTACAATTTTTCAATCTGTTCTCGTATCTCGGCGGGAGTGTCAGAGGGTATTGTTTCCTTCGTTATATCGGGAGGAGTATATACCGGCGAGTTCCCCGCAGAGTTAAGTACCGCCAAAGAAGTTAAAAACATTATAATCGTATTCATTTTATCACCTCGCTTTGTTGTTTACTTGTTCGTATATATACTGTTTACAGTTGAGTTTTCCTGTTTTCAAACAGCTTGAATTCGGAAGTTTTCG
>CAZYWY010000149.1:0-5739 GCA_964651605.1 uncultured Pirellulales bacterium
CTTTTCCATAAATTCAACTTCATCTTTATTCCTATTCCACTCGCCATGGCAACTTACTGCCATTTCGCAAATTCCTAAATTATCTCTGCATAAGGCTGACCCCGTTTAGAGATAAATCTCTAACAGGGCTGGTCTTTTAATGACCTGAACTTAACACTATTGACGCTGAAAATCAAGCAGATTTTTGGTGGTCAGCTATGGCTGAAATGAGCTTGGCCATCCCTAACGGGAGGCATCCCAAAGCGAAGTTATGCAATGCCGGCAGATAAATACTGTTGACAAAGCCCGATAATGTGGTATAATAATAACACATAAAAGATTCGGAAATCTTTAAGCCTCAGAGGCAGACACCACACCTTTGCAGCTTTTTTATCTGGTGTTCGAACTAAAGGAGTAGCGATGGTAAAAGTTCTAAAGACTTCGGCTGAGGGCAGGAAATGTTTGTATCCGCACTGCACGCACATCTTGAGTATCTATAACCACGAGGCTTACTGTCATATACATCGGAACCGGATGTCTGAGGAGGAAAAACTTAAGGTTCCATATCCTCATCATTATCATCATGTTTTATAAAATGACTGATACAGACACGGCGCATTAACCGAAGTGCAACAAGGTTGGTTTTTGTGGTCACGAGATGGTTTTACTAATCGCTAATTTTTAATTATCGGCGGAGGGGGTGTCGGCGGGGCGGGCAATGAAACAATCCACATTTTTGATTTTTTTTTATAATCAGAATTCAGGGTACAGGAACGACAGACAGAATTCTGTGTTCTGTGTTTTCATTCTGTATTCTGTGTGTTGTCAATGACGCCTAATTCGACAAGGGCATTGTAGGCGGCTTTCTGTTCGGCCTCTTTTTTATTCGTGCCCCAGGCACTTGCGAAATGTCGGTCGGCGATGGCAACTTCAAGCTCGAAACATTTGTTGTGGTCGGGTCCTTTTTCATCGATAAGTATATAAACAGGAGTAGCATCAAACTTCTCCTGTGAATACTGCTGCAGCAGCGATTTGTAATTGCCCTGTGAATGTTCCGCATTGGCCTGCTCAATAGCTGGGCCAAGAATCCTCAGAATGAAATTGCGTGCGTTGTCCATTCCGCCGTCGATATAAATTGCAGCAATCAGGGCCTCCAGCACGCCGGCGGCAAGTGAGCCGGCCAGAGCCTTGCTGGATGTCATACCTTTGCCGAGCTTGAGAAAATTTTGCAGGCCGAGCTTCTTGGCTATTTCTGCACAGGTGATGCGGGAGACGAGCATGCTTTTAACTTTTGTCAAATCACCCTCAAGATACCCCGTGAATCTTTCAAAAAGTCCCTGACAGACCACCAGCGCAAGAACAGAATCTCCGAGAAATTCCAGCCTTTCATTACTGAAAAGGCGGTTATCCACAGCCGAGGAATGTATAAATGCCTTTGCTAAAAGTTCTCTGTCAGAAAATTTATATCCGATAATCTGCTCGATTTGTTGCAGAACTACCTCGTCCATATTAACTCGTTTCTCGTTGCTCGTATCTCGTCGCTCGTATTTCGAGATACAATTGGATTCCTGCATAGCGAGGTCCTTTTACGATTCACGAGATACGAGATACGAACCACGAATTAACTTACCATCTGCAAAGATGCCAGTGCGACGAACTTGTCATCAACAAAATCAAAGATTCCGTCCAGTCCGGTTACAGTGAAGATACCTTTTGTTGCTGCTGCAACAGAGCAGAATAAAAGCTGATGTCCGCAATCGGTCAGTAACTTCCGCAATTTCAAGAGCTTGGATAAGCTGGAGGATGTGATTATATCCACGCTGCTAAAGTCTATAACCACGTCGCAGTCGCCCCTGTCCCGTACTGTTTCGGTGATTGTTTTAAGCTCATCACTCATTTCAGGCTCACCGGGCAGGTCCACAAGAATTATATTTTCCGACCAGTCTTGAATCCCCATATAAGGTCTCCCGTTTTTAATTTTAATGTTCAATTTACGATTTACAGGTATTTTATCGGCATAAAGAACAAACAAGTTAAGCAAAGTTTTTATCAAGATTTTCGCTGTTCTTTCTTCATCATTACCAAAATTTCGTTGATTCGCCATTCTATGGCCGATAATATCCAGAACTTGAAGTGATTAACGCGTTCCTGGATATGTATCATATAGATAATTTTTAAAGAAAGCATTACAGTTGTAAGTTCTACCATCAGAAGGCGAATTTTTTCATCTGTGAATATGGAAACCACGCCGGCAGCTAAAATTATTGCCAAAAACAATGAATTCATCAGTTTCGTGCGGAATTTTGGCATACCACCGATATTGCCAATAATTGCACGTACCCGCTCTTTTTCCTGTTCGAAATGTTCCAGCTCCCACTTCAGGTCGCTTATTTCATCCTCGATATTCTTATGCTGTTCCTGCATTTCGGACTCCTTATCCTGGATTTTATATAATCGTGTAAGATAATAGGCTCATCGCACAAGAATTTATCGGCTTATAGTCGGGGTGATGTAGAATTTTTTACAAACTGAACAAAATTTTCTGTAAAAATTAAGAAATATCGCTAAAATTCTTGCTATTTAGTTTTTTAAAGGGTTAAAGAGATTCTGTATTAGAGTTAAAGCTTTGTAAGAAGCTATATATCAAGATGGTTATGTTATTAATGGGAAAGAAAATGGAAAAAATTATGAGTATGATTCGTTCTCTTATAACGGCAAAGACAGCAAAATCCCGCAACAGCGGCGCAGCCGGTTATTCCGCAGGGGGACGCCTTATGGCGCTGGAACGCGGCTGGGTAATCGCCAACCATAAGCTGGTTTCCTTCCACGCAGCATTTATTTCATCGATTCTCAGTCTGCCTGCTGCTGAATTGACCAAATTGGCCGCTAATGGCGAAAATATTAAGTCTGTTGTGCTGACTTTTATGTTCTCACCTTTACACATAGAGGTGTGGATATCGTTGGCGGTTCTATATCTATCGTGGCATACCAGCATTGCCATCCATGAAATAGGACACTTCCTGACCGCAGCGAAGCTGACTGCACTAAACAAAGACTCACAGGAAAAAGCTGATGCCGTTCTTAAAGGCAGTGGCAGTAAGTTCGGTTACTACGCCCAGATGTTTCTGCGGATTCCGTGGGGAAAGTTCTACGGCGTCAAGAAAGCAGGCGGCAACTTCGCTCCTGATGCCCCGTACAACCTGGCAGTGGCTGCCTCTGCTCCCATCTGGAGTGGGTATCTAGCGCTGGTTTGCCTTCCGACCGCTATCATACTAATCGCGCTGGGACTTCGGTTCAATGTAGATTTTCTCATCTATGTCGGACGCTTCTTCCTGGCTCCGGGCTGCGTGGGTCTGTTGGACAGATTACTTGCTGACCCTGGCAAGCTCAAAGAATTCCGCACACGCGAAAAACTCGCAGCTGAACAGGCAACTCGTGCAGCAGCGGCAGCTTCCAAGGAAAGCTGGATGGCACAGGTTGGACCGCTCAAACAGAAACTGCTCACCACTCGCATACAAACGGTAACGCTGAAAGACGGAAGCAAGGTTTCAACACCATGGCAATTCCGCAACTGTGCAATGGGCGGCAGGCACACCGAAAAGGAATATCCCGAAAGCAACATTTCCATGCAGGAAAGTATGTTTATGCCGCTCTCACCCAAGACCTACGAAGACGCTCAGGAAATGACTGTAAAGCTCCAGTACCGCCTCAAAGAGATTATCGAGGCCGCTCCTGGCGCAAAGGTTATGGGCGTTGGCCTGGAAGGCGGAATCGCTCCTTATGTTGATAAAGAGCCGCAGGACAAAGTTCCTGAGCAGAGAATGTGGCGAATGATGAAGCAAGCCATTCTCGATTGCGAATATGTCCCCGGCGTCGATGTAGCTATCGCTCTTGACCCGGCCTGCTCCGAGCTTGAAAACGCCTATCGTATAGAACGCGGCGAGCCGGACTCGATTGGTATGTATCGCTTCTGGCGTGACAAAGGCAAAGTCGAAATGAGCCGCGACCAGATTCTTGACCTTTATAAACAGGCAATGGAACAGGGAATTCCTGTTCTGTCGATTGAAGACGGCTTCGGAGAACGTGACCACGAAGGCTGGAAAAACCTGATGAAAGAGCTTGGTGACAAGGTTTTCGTCATTGGTGACGACCTGGTCACCACGAAGGACTCAACTATCGAGAAGTGCGCCAAGAACGGCGAAATAAACGCCTCGCTTATCAAGGCCAACCAGATTGGAACGCTTACCGAGACTGTACTTGCTATGTTGACCTCGCTGGCTTACGGCGCTGAGCTTGTTATCTCGCACCGCTCCAAGAGTCCTAATGACCCGTTCGAGGCGGAAATCGGTACCGCAATGAACGCACTCGGTGTAAAGTGCGGCGGCGGCGCAAACACAGAACGTCTCCAGAAATACGGCAGAGTTATGGAAATTATGGCCCTGGCAAAAGCCGGACAGAGAGAAATAACCGATAAGGAACGTAAAGAAATTGAAGAAAACGTAAAAGAACTTGTCCGAATTCTCACAGGCAAGGAAGATGTCACTATTATGCCCGATGCAGGTGAGCTTGATATCGCGGCATTACTAATGAAGATGCTTGCGATTGAAACAGTCAGCGGCACAGAAGAGGCCACCAACGCAGGTATTCCTTCAGCAGCCGCTACTCTGTTCCTCGGAAAAACAGGCATCGTTCGCTTCAAAGGCTCAACGCCTCTCGGCACAAGCGCCGGCGAGGACGAGGCTATTCACTATGTGGATAGCATCATCGAGCCGTGCGAAACTACAAAGAAATACACCGACCTGTTCAAGGCCGCCGGCGACGGCACCTTCAGATTCAAAAAGGACATTACACTTGCCGCCGTCCAGTCTAAAAATGATGATAAGCTGATGGCCCTATGGAAAAAGTCAAGACGATACGACGGCAAGGGCTGTATGGACGCCGTCAGGCATATAGAGACCGTTCTCGCCAAGGCGTTCACAGGCAAACGGCTGGCAAAGCTGGGCAGTCTGCTCGATACCGACAAAACTCTGCTTGGTCTTGAGCTGGAGCAGGCTGTCGCAGCCGGAAGAATTGGCAAAGACGCCTCAAAGCCCGAAAAAATCCAGGCTATGCAGCGAAAGGGCGTGCTTGGTATGAATGCAATCTTGTCGATGTCACTTGCACTGGGCCGGGCCATCGCAGCCGGCAACGGAAAAGAGCTGTGGCAGCTTATTCGCGAAATAGCCACCGATACAATGGCTAAATTTATTGCTGTCAACTCCTCCGACAAGAAGAATCTTGCGGAGTTGCAGACAATGGACTTCGACCAGTTGCAAAAGCTTTTCCGTGAGACAGCCGCTTCTGCAATCAAGGAAAAGAAGACCATCTACGAGCTGCTCAGAGAGCAATTGCCCGTTTATCCTGTGTGATAACGATTACTTGAATAAGAACCGCAATTATTATGCGGTGACATGAAATTTAAACCGGATTCCTGCTTTTGTGGAATCCGGTTTTTTATTTGCGATATTAAAAACCAGTGTTGATGATAACTTCAGATTGCTGGGGTATATTAGGATCAGGAAATATCTGGTTCTCATGAGCTTGTATCCAGGATTGCCATTTCTGTTTATTTTTTTCAAAAATTTGTTTTGTAAGCTGAGCAAGTCTAAGCCAGGCACAATCGCCCAATGTGCCTGGACTAAATATAGGTGGTGATACACTTTTTAATACTGATTGTGAATATTTAATGCGCTGAGCATATAAACTCACATAATGTTCTTA
>CAZYWY010000150.1:0-5695 GCA_964651605.1 uncultured Pirellulales bacterium
GGGTTTTTCTTGAAACTGAGAGTATTTGGGCAAGTTCCTCGCAACTGTATATCTTATTTTTCTGCTCACTTAGCAGCGGAGCGACCCGGCCGCTGAGTTTTGCTATAAAAACGCGCAAATCCTCCAGCAGTTGCTCACCTTTTATTAACTCGTTATAATCCGACCCCTTGAGGTGAAAGCCGGTAATACGAAAGCAAACAAATTCAAAAGGGTACTCTTTTTCTTTTTCAATAATGTTAAAGAGTTGCTCTGCTGCTTCAAGCTGTTTGCGGCGTTTCTCCAGAGGCGTATAACGCAACTGCATCAATAACTGAGACAGGCCTGGACTGCTTATCTTTCGCATAATCGGTTATCTATTGTATCAAACATTCACAATCGAGCAGATGTTTATTGGACTATTATATAAAATTTCACTCAAGAAAGCCTTAAAATATCGCTGATGCCCAATAACAAACCTTCAAAAACAGATATTTTTATCCATACGATACAATATTGTATATATAAGCCATAACTAAGACAAATATGTTGCAATAGTTGATTTGGAGCAAAATACTAAATTTGCATATCTTATTGGAATATAAGGACTTATGTAAATTTACTTTGTTTGGCACAGCATTTGTTAATAAGTAAATAAGTCATTTGAATTATTTTAAGGTTGATATTTTCGAAAGAGTTAAAATGAATTGGTTTAAGACAGTAGTTATCAAAGTTAGTGTTATGGCTTGTTTTGCCACAACTGCTTTTGCAGCGGACCATGTGAACTTTACATTTTCTACCGACTTGTATAGCAAGTATATCTGGCGCGGGCAGAATATAAATGATGACCCTGTCTTGCAGCCGGCTATTAGTGCAAACTATAAGGGCTTTACAGCCGGGATTTGGGGCAATCTTGACCTGACGGACGATTCTCAGACCGCACCTGATAACGCAGGGGAGTTTAGCGAGTTTGATTACACGCTGTATTACTCATTTACTGTGCCGCAGGTGGACTGGCTGAGTGTATCCGCCGGAGCGATACATTACAGATTTCCCAATACGCCTTATGAACCGACGACGGATGTGTATGCCGGCCTGAGCCTTAATAACGTTCCACTGACTCCTTCTATAAAATGGTATCGAGATATAGATGAAATAAAGGGCAGTTATGTGCAGTTCGGTCTTGGGCATACCTTCGAGAAGCTGATAGTGTGGAATGAAAAATGTTACTGCGGTCTGCAGTTGGGCGGCAGTGTCGGATGGGGCGATACAGCTTACAACGATGGCTACTTCGGCGTTGAAAAAGGCAGAATTAATGACCTGACTCTTTCAAGCGGCTTATGTGTGCAGATATTCAACTGGATGGTCAAGCCGAGTCTGAATTATTCAACTATGCTCGACGACGATATTCGTTCGGGCAGAGAACATAACGATAACGTTTGGTTTGGCATTGGTGCAAGTACAGCTTTCTGATTGTAATAATCTAACTTTTAAGGAAGTAAAAATGACAATGAAAAGATTTTTCCTGATGTGTGTTTTAAGCGTTGTATTGTCGTGCAGCTTGGCAAGTGCCGGACAGGGCAGTGCAATTTCAGCGACTACTTCTGTTCCTGCTCCTGCTTCATCGGTAGATACAGGCGATACCGGCTGGGTATTGATATCGACTGCGCTTGTGATGCTGATGACTCCAGGACTTGCATTTTTCTATGGCGGCCTTGTGCGTCGCAAAAATATGCTCAGTGTTCTTATGCAATGTTTTATGATTCTATGTCTTGTGAGCATTCAATGGGTTGTGCTCGGATACAGCCTGTCATTCGGCCCGGATAAAGGTTCGGTAATTGGCGGGCTTGAATGGGCTTTTCTCAAAGGTGTCGGAGCTGCACCTGAAGCCGGTTATGCCCCTACGGTACCGCATCAGTTGTTTATGATGTTCCAGATGATGTTTGCGATTATAACACCTGCATTAATCATCGGGGCTTTTGCTGAGCGGATGAAATTCTCAGCGTTTTGTATTTTCAGTCTGTTATGGGCTACGCTGGTCTATGACCCCATATGTCACTGGGTCTGGGGTGCAGGAGGATTTATAAAGAACTGGGGTGCTCTGGATTTTGCCGGCGGTACGGTGGTTCACATCAACGCCGGTATGACTGCACTGGCGGCGGCGTTGCTGTTGGGTAAAAGGCAGGGGTATCCCGACGGTATTTCGCCGCCGCATAACCTTCCTTTTGCATCACTTGGTGCGGCGTTGCTGTGGTTTGGCTGGTTCGGTTTTAATGCCGGCAGTGCTTTGGGAGCTAATGGCCTGGCGGTAAGTGCATTCACTGTAACTCATATAGCAGCAGCTGTTGCCGGGCTTACCTGGGCATTGCTCGACTGGTACAAGCACCGCAAGCCGACGACGCTTGGTATGATTACCGGAGCAGTTGCAGGGTTGGTGGCAATTACGCCGGCAGCGGGTTTTGTTACACCGGTTGGTGCGATTGGTATCGGTATAGGGGCAGGATTGTTTCCCTGGCTGGTTGTAACTTTGATTAAGGGGAAACTTGGCTACGATGATTCGCTGGATGCGTTTGGCGTACACGGAATCGGTGGTATATGGGGCGCTGTCGCTACCGGTTTATGGGCAACAAAGGCGGTTAATTCTGCTGGTGCGGATGGCCTGTTTCATGGCAATCCTATGCAGTTGTTGATCCAAGTCAAGGCTGTGATTGTCACGCTGGTTTATTCGTTTGTTGTTGGTGCTGTTTTGCTCAAAGTTGTGGATATTGTAATGAAACTGCGTGTCAGTGAGCATGAAGAGCAAGTGGGACTGGACCTGACTCAACATAGAGAAGCTGCCTATACTCTGATTGACTAAAGAAAGGATAAAAAATGAAATATATAATTGCCATTATACAGCCTGACCGGCTGGATGAAGTTCTGAAAAAGCTGACTGAAAAAGAAATCCATTTGGTAACGGTAACGGGCGTAATCGGCCGGGGCAGGCAGAAAGGTGTCGCCGAGGTATATCGCAGCCATAAGGAGCAGGGCTGCCTTCTGAGAAAGACCAAGCTGGAGATTGCTGTCAATGATAATTTTGTGGAGCGAACGGTAAAGGCCATAATTGCAGGAGCAAGAACCGGCCAAATCGGCGACGGCAAAATCTTTGTCCTCGACCTGCCTGAGTGTATCCGCATCAGGACCGGCGAAACAGGCAGTGAAGCTATCGGATAATGCAAAATCTCTGTGAAAAATTTGTGTTTTTACAATTAATTAAATGTTATACTTTTCGCTGAATGCGTTAGAAAGTTTATTGTTTATGAAAGGACGAGAGAATGACGGCTAAAGAATTTGTTGAATTTGCACAAAAAAATAATGCAAAAATGGTTGACCTGAAATTTGTTGACCTTTTAGGTACGTGGCAGCACTGCACATTTCCTTTGGAGTTTCTGGACGAAAAGACACTAAAGGAAGGTCTCGGTTTCGATGGTTCTTCAATTCGCGGATGGAAGGCAATTCATCAGTCGGATATGATGGCAATTCCTGATTTGAGTACCGTGGTAATGGACCCGTTCTTTGCCAGGCCCACGGTAAGCGTTCTGGCGGACGTCGTTGACCCGCTCACACGCGAAGAGTATAACCGTGACCCTCGCAATATTGCCAAAAAGGCCGAGGAATTTATAAAAAAGACCGGATTAGCCGATACTGCATATTATGGTCCTGAGCCGGAATTCTTTGTCTTTGATGAGGTTCGTTATGAGCAGAATCAGCATACCGGAATGTACTCAATCGATTCGTCAGAAGGGTCCTGGAACACCGCTCGTTTCGAGGAGCCAAACCTCGGATACAAACCCTCATATAAAGGCGGTTATTTCCCGGTCAGTCCTACCGACACACAGCAGGATATCCGAACCGAAATGGTCGAGGAAATGCAGAAGGTCGGAATTGTGATTGAAAAGCACCATCACGAAGTAGCCACAGGAGGTCAGGCCGAAATCGATATGTTTTTTGCGCCGCTGCTCGAGCAGGCTGATAAACTTATGTGGTACAAATACATCGTCAAGAATGTTGCGAAACGGCACGGCAAAACCGCAACTTTTATGCCCAAGCCGATTTTTCAGGATAACGGCTCTGGTATGCATACGCACTTCTCGCTGTGGAAGAACGGCAAGAACCTGTTCGCAGGACAAGGTTATGCAGGTCTTTCTGACCTTGCTGTACATGCGATTGCCGGGCTTATTCATCATGCTCCGGCTATTCTGGCATTTGCTGCACCGACAACAAACTCTTATCGCCGACTTGTCCCTGGCTTTGAGGCGCCGGTGAATCTGTGTATGTCGGCACGCAACCGTTCGGCTGCCTGTCGAATCCCGATGTATTCGCCGAGTGAAAAATCAAAGCGTGTGGAATTTCGCTGCCCTGACCCGACCTGCAATGGTTATCTTACTTTTGCCGCAATGCTGATGGCTGCAAATGACGGTATTAAGCAGAAGCTTGACCCGGGTGCACCTATGGACGTTGATGTTTTTGAGCTTTCAAAAGAAGAGCTTGCCAAAACAAAACAGGCGCCGGGTTCGCTTGCAGAAGCAATTAATGCTCTCGAAAAAGACCATAAATTCCTCACAGAGGGTGGGGTTTTCACAGAAGACCTTATCGAGACCTGGATTGCCTGGAAACGGGAAAAAGAAATAGACGAGATGTCTCTGCGGCCTCATCCGTATGAATTTCATCTCTATTACGATTGTTAATAACTAACACGGAAACTCAGTTTTTCCTTAAAATATTCGTATATCAATAATAGTACAAGGCTTGCCTGCGTCCAATAATTAACTGAAGCAGAGCAAGCCTTTTTTTATAAAAGCATTTGTGTAATGCCTATGCTTCAATAGGTTTGAGCCTCGTAGCCAGTGCTGCGACAACCAGGCAGGCGATACCGGCAGGAATAAACGCCCAAATCCACGCCTGGGCGTCGCCCATAGTCCCTCCGAGGATAGGGCCGACCACGCCGCCTATGCCGTAAGCGAGAAATACAAACGGGTAATTTACGCCGACATTTTTATTACCAAAGAGGTCCGCAGTGGCAGCAGGAAACAGTGCGAAGTTTCCACCGAAGTTGAAGCCGATGATAGCTGCACCGATGTACAACCCCCACTCATTACCTCCGATAAAATAAAAAACTATCATCATAATGCCCTGCAGAAGACTCATAAGAACAATAGAGTTTTTTCTGCCGAGCTTGTCCGACATAGTTCCCCAAATTATCCTTCCAAAACCATTAAGCAGTGCGTAAAACAATCCCATCGCCGTATTGGTGATAGCAGCAGCCTTTGCAGTTTCAATACCGTTATTTGCCAGGGCATCACTTCCAAAAAGTTTGATTATTCCTATAACCATTAATCCTGCAAGTGCGCCTGCGGTGAATGTTAAAAATAAAATCCAGTATTGAGGTGTACGTATCATCTGGCTGACGGAGCAATTGATTCCGCCTGTACTGGCAGCTCCGGCAGCAGGCGGTGTCCAGCCTGCGGGAATCCAACCTTCCGGTGGGTTCACCATTACCGACGAACCCAAAGCGACCAGGATTGCGAACAGTATGCCATAGAGTGTGAAAACATTGCTAACAGACCAGCCGTCTCAAAATAATCCGTTCCAGCCGGGAGTTAGATTAACCCATTCGCCAAATTTAAAACCACCGGTGAGCATTACCCATAATAAGGCACCGAATCCGAATCCTGCAACG
>CAZYWY010000151.1:0-5693 GCA_964651605.1 uncultured Pirellulales bacterium
AGTTGCCATGCGCATATCCCATAGAGGCTTTGCGTTTTCAGGCACATTCTCCCAAGCCTGCACAGAATTGTCCCTGGGCGAGAGGTCCCAGTTTTCATCGAAAAGTCCCAGCTCGCTTTGCTTCTTGTAGCGACTTTTACGTATTTCGTCCCAGCCTATCATATATTTGCCTTTGTACTTCGCAATGTCCTGCGGCTTTGCATGGAGCGGCCTGTGCGGCGAATAAAAAGCAGCATACATAAAAAATGGCTCACCATTGTTTGTTGAATAGTGGTCGTTGAGAAATTCCACTGCATTATCTGCGATGGCATCCGTATAGTAATAATTTTCATCTGGCGCTTCGATTCTCGTATTATCGCGCGTCAGTGCGCGAGGTTTATAATAACCGCCATCGCCTGACAGGCCGCCATAATATTTGTCGAATCCTCTCTGCAAAGGCCAGTTATTCTTAGGGCTTTGAGCCTCCATATATTTATCGAATACTAAATGCCATTTGCCGCTTATATAGCAGCGATACCCTGCAGGCTTGAGACCCTGTGCGATTGTGATGCACATATCATTCAGTTCGCCAATATAACCTGGTTGGCCAAGGTCTGCTACTGTCATCCAGCCTAATCCCGTCTTGTGCGAATAAAGCCCCGTCATCAAAGCTGCACGCGTAGGACAGCATCGAGCGGTATTATAGAACTGCGTATAACGAAGCCCATTGGCTGCAAGTTTGTCGATATTGGGTGTGTCGATTTCTCCGCCATAACAGCCAATATCCGAAAAGCCCATATCATCCGCCATTATGAGCAGAATGTTCGGCCTTTTCTCATTCGAAATGCCTGCGATTTTCTTTACGCCCTCGGAACACCCTCCTAAAGATAAACAAGCCGCAGCAGTGCCACTGATTTTCAGAAGTTCCCGTCGTGTCAGTTTCATAATGTACCTCCTTGACAAAATAATTTTTTCTTTCGTAAAGCATATATTCTATCGCGAAGTTTTGTGAGAACCAAAGGTTCTTTCAAAAAAAATATTTATCTAAAGGATTATATACGTCAGTTGAAGTTTCACTCTAATGTTCTTTCAGTTAGGCGATGATTTTGTTGCAAATCTGTTGCAAACACCTCTCGACAATTAAAGCCAATTGACAGCAGATGTGGGAAGCTGTTAAACTACAGCAACTTAAGAGCATAAGCGCTCGTAGCTCAGTAGGATAGAGCACCGGTTTCCTAAACCGGGGGTCGTGGGTTCGAATCCCGCCGGGCGTATTAAAGTGGACGGTTAGCTGACGTAATAAGAGTTGAGTCGATATGTTCACTCAATCTGGCGTAAGGTATAATGTCGAGCATATTTAAGGCATCAGTAAGCGCATCTATTTCTTGATTACGCTGTGTTTTAATCTGAGTTAATTGTTCTGCTATCTTAAGCCTAAGAAGGGATTGTTTATCTTTGTCAGAAATTAATTTCAATTTCATTACTAAATCTTCCGACTTATCAATGTTCCGGAAGTCATAGCCCTTTGTTTCTGCAATATGAAATTTAATAAATCGTAATGCAATATCCTGACCAACTGACCTGCGAGCGCAAGTCTTTTTTTAGATTAAGCACCTTTTTTTCTGTAAATCTTCTCTTCTAAACCTAACAAGATGTCCGAGTCCTGTCTGAAAAAAGAAGTGATTGTTTTACCTGTGCCTGCGTTTTTTCTTTTGTTTGTTTTCGGCTGATTTCCTGCCCCTGCGGTCTGCGGATTTGATTTGCAGATTCACCGGCGCCAGATTCATCTGCCGGGCGGAGATATTTATCGAGACGATGCGTGCCTTGACGGCCTGACCCAGACGAATGCTGCTGCCCGAATTCTGACCTGTAACAGAATGAGATTTTTCGTCGTATCGCCATATATCCTGCCCAAGCTCGTCCAGGCGGATAAGTCCATCAACGCCGAACTTGCGGCACTGTAAAAATATGCCATAGCCGGTCAAGCCTGTAACCACGCAATCGAGCTGTTCGCCGATTTTATTCTGGAGCATTTGCAGGATTAAAACCGTCTTGAGGTCATCTTCGGCGTCCTGAGCCTGCTGCTCGGTAAAGCTGATGTGCCTGCCAATCTCGATTAAATCCTGCGCTGCGACATCTGCTCTGGCGGCAGCAGCATCTTTTTTCATACAAACATCAAGATTCCGGTGTATCAACAGGTCGGCGTATCTGCGAATCGGGCTGGTGAAGTGACAGTAGCAGCCGGAGGCCAGGGCGTAATGGCCAATATTGAGCGGCGAATATCGCGCACGTTCAAAACTCCGCAGGACGGCTAAATTCACCGCCAGGCAGTTGTCCGCATCTTTGACGGACGCCAGTAAATCCTGCAGGATTTTTCTGTCGGGATTTCGCGGCAGAGTATATCCGAACGCACGGACAAGCCTTGCGAGATTTTGCATACTCAGCGCATCTGGCTCCGGGTGAATCCGCCGCATAAAGGTAATGTTGCTCCGCTCAAGAAAAGAGGCGACCGCTTCATTGGCCTCGACCATAAACATTTCTATAATCGTATGCGGATAGCTGTTGTCGGCAGGGACAGCATCAATAACACGACCAGTTTTGTCCAGTATTAGCTCTGTCTCCGGCAAATCCAGATGAAGCATTCCGACATCGAATCGTCGCTGCTCGATGGCCCGGCTGAGAGTCTGCATATTATGCAGTAGTTCAATGACTGCTTCAGGGAAGCCCTTTTTTCGGCCTTTCAGAATTGTGTCGGCCTGCTGATATGTCAGCCGTTGCGTCGAACAAATTATGCTCTCGGCGAAGCTGCGGCGAATTATATTTGCGTCTTTGTCATACGTTATATAGGCACTTTTAACAAGTCTCTTTTGTCCGGGCTGAAGGCTGCATACGCCGTTGCTTAAAATCTCCGGCAGCATCGGAATCGTCCTGCCTGGCAGATATACGCTGTTGCCGCGGTTTTTTGCCTCGATATCCAGCGGCGAGCCGGCAGGAATGAAATGACTGACATCAGCAATGTGGACGCCAAGCATCCAGTTTCCTTTGGCATCCTTTTCAAGGCTGATTGCATCATCGAAATCCTTCGCATCGGGCGGGTCGATTGTAACTATGACTTTATCGGTAATATCCTGCTGCTGCGTCAGCCTGTCGGGATTATATTTTGCGGCAGCCTGGCGTGCCTGCTCGATGCAGTCGCCTTCAAATTCGCCGGGCAAATGATACCGGCAAATCACCGCTCTTATTTCTGTCTCGTACCGCCCGGCCTTGCCAAGCACCTCGACAATCACGCCGCGCGCCAGATATTTTTCGCTCGGATAGGAGATGATTTCGACAACAACCTTGTCTTTTTCCCTGGCGTTTTTTGCAGTAACATCATCGACCGAAATCGGCTCGAAGAAGCTCTTACCGTCCGGCTGGACAAGCCAGCCTTCGGGGTGTTTCTGCAGCAGGCCGACAAATTTATTCTGTGCTCTTTCGAGGATTTCGACGATTTCGCCGCTGCACCGCTCAGTTCTGCCGCGTTTGCTTTTTCTTTTGACCTTTGCGAGAACCACATCACCGGTCATCGCATCGCCGGTGGCATCGCGCGGTATAAAAAGGTCACCATAAGAATTAGCCTGATTGGGGACAACAAAACCGAAGCCTGCCGGATTTGCCCTGAAGGTGCCTGTGATTTGGCCGGCCATAGCGGGCAGACTAATCAGATTTTTTACTCCAATTATGATATGTCCGGCATGGCGAAGCTGCTCGAAGGCTTCTTTGAACTGCGGATAATATTCTGTGCTGACACCTAATGTTTTAGCAAGCTGCCCCAGCTTCTGTGGCTCATAATCGGCGTGCTTTAATATTTTAATTATTCGTTCTTTGAATATTTCAGGCATATAGACGAATTGTATCTACCGAAAAAAGGTTTTTATTTTGTACGCAATCGAGATTTCCATGAATTTGGGCGTTTATGCAGGTGCATTACCGCAACAATCAATATCATATCCCCACGGATTTGGTAAATTACGCCGTAAGGAAATCCGATTGTTCTGCAGCGCCGTGTGCGTTTTGATATGCACATCCAGGCATTTGGGTATTGAACTATACGAGATATCGTTCTTCTTACTTCATAAGCGAATCTATAACCAAGCCCTTCGCTTTCCTGGTTATAATAGGCAACGGCTTCCTCAAGTTCCTTCTTCGCCGTGTCGAGGAATTCGATTTTCATTTCTGCTGCTCAATATCCTTGAACGCTTCGCCGGCAGATGATGTGCCGATCTCTCCCCGCTCATAAGCATCTATGCGGTTTTCGGCTTCTTTAGCCCAGGCTGCATCGATATCCTGACGTGCCGGGAACTCAAAGCTGGCTAATATCTGCTCGACCATCTTTGCTCGCTCCATTGGCGATAAATTTAGAACTTGGCGAAGAATCTGTTGTTTCTGTGGCTTCATCGGTTCACTCAGGATATTTTCATTACTGCTTCTTTAGTTGTCATAACTGTATTATACACGATTGAAGGCAATGGTTCGACAAAAAAATCCATGCTGCTTCTTTAAGTAAGTAAAAATGTTACAAATTATATTTGCTACACCGGCGGGTATTTCTTTAATAGTCCTTTAAATTTCTTATCCACTGCGGCCAACTCTCAGGTTTAACGCCGCCTGCAACAGTCCACTGGCCTTGTGTGTTGAAGTCGGGACTCCATTTGAGTGTCCATAACTCCTTGATGCCGACCTTGCGAACAGAACTATCCATAAACAGGCTGTTGATACCTCCACTGTGGCGATTGATGCTGAATGACACCATCCCATTACTACCTGATGATACCCAGGCCTGCGAAGTAGTCTGGTCCTTTGACGTCGGTGGGGCATCCGTTGCTTTAGGGAAGCCTGCCCATAGAGCGCAATCCATCATCAAAGGTATATTATTTGTACCTTTTTGTAAGACATTTTTCCAGCCTTGTGCGGCAGAGTTCTGTGATTGGTCGGGGTTGAAACCTGTGAACATAGAACGCCCGGATTTGTTATATGCCGGGCTGTAGCCGTTCAGGCCGTAACTTCCGGTGCGCCAAGTATGATTGGGGCAATACCAGGCCAGTGTCGCACTGCCGACTCCGGTTGTGCTGCCTTTACGCTTGGCAGACGGGCAGAACGTTGGATAGTGGAAGGTGTCGATATAGTAGGCGAACTGCTGAGTGCGGCATCGTTCCCAATCATCCCGGTCCACGAGTTGACCGTTGTTTTCATTGGCAATCACATTAAATAGCACGCCCCATTGATGCAGGTTGGATTGGCAGATTACCGCTCTGGCTTTTTCCTTGGCGCCGTTCAGGCTCGGCATCAATATCGCTATCAGAAGGGCAATAATAGAGATTACTACCAAAACTTCTATCAGCGTAAATCCGATTCGTTTGTGCATAGCTGCCGTCCTTTAAGGCTGGATTTCAATATACCCTTGAAGCTCCTGCCCGGTATTAGCCGGTATTACCCATACACACCTGACGGAATTTCTTCTGCAAGGTTCAGGTTCCATAATAACATCATTTTATTTTGATTTCAACAATATTCCACGCAAGCAATACTTTTTTATCGAATGTATTTGTCTGTGGTTACTTCATCTGTATTTGCTTTTTGCAATGCTCCGATTTTAAATCCGCAGGAAATCCCCCTTGTTTATAACGACCCTTGAACCCCTCGAAATAAGTTAAGGTATACACGGAAATGGTTGC
>CAZYWY010000152.1:0-5674 GCA_964651605.1 uncultured Pirellulales bacterium
TTTGCCACTATCCGGAATTTTTGACGGCAGAGCAAAGACATTATTATCTAAAAGCCATAACTCAAATAGAGCAATTTCAGCTTCCGTTAATCTCTTTTTAAACTCGTGCCTGTCAAAGCTGCTCATATCCTGTCGTCTTTCAGGTACTAAATCAGCTTTTTCTGTGTGCCAGATATGCACCAACGTATTACCAGAAAGAGTGATGCTTTCAAAACCAGCATAGTCATAGTGAATCTTTAAGGCATTCGGCTCGACGGCCTTGTCAGCTTCGATTTGCACAGAGGTATTTTCCTCCTCCGGCAGAATCTCGATTTCGACAGGATTACTTACTATACGCAGTATTTCTTCGCCGGGTCTTCTGGTGGAATTAAGCAGCCTTGCCACTCGCAGGATATGCCTGCCTGGTTCAAGGTTACCTAACGCCTGACCGATATTATCAAAAGAAATAATCTGGACTGCAAGATGTTGTTGCTGTCCGGCCTCAAGTGAAAGATAATTTCTACGTCCAGAAAATCCCATATTTGTTGTATGCCACTTGCCGTCAATCTCAACTTCCCAACTTTCATTTTCAATAGCGATTCGCAGATTCCGCTGACCCTGATTTTGAATATCTGCAAACAATTTCGGAATAGAGCCTTGTGTCCAAGTTCTTTTCTCAGCCTGAACGTGTAATCGAACTCCCTCCACAGCCTCGCCCCAGGCTTGTTCGGGAATGAATAGTTCAGCAGGTTGCAGCTTGAGGATTTCGACGGGATTGCCTTTTATTGGCCCGTAAAAGGTCAGAGTGCTGGAGCCGGGTTTATCGTGCTGAATATAAAAAATATTCTTATCAGCAATATAATATACTGTTCCATCAAGTTCCATATATACGACAGAAACACTACCTTTAAAATAATAAGAATGAGAACCTGTCGGGCGTTCCTCAAACAAGTCCGGCAGTTGTCTGATATCTGTACTATGCGGCACAGTGGATAAATCAAAGCCGTGAAAAATCAACGTCAGCGAATTTGCATCAATGGTTGCGCTAATCTGTGGTGCTTTTGGTGATACAGTTTTATTGAATTGATTTAACGGTAATAAAGCCCTCTCAACAAGCTCTTTTAACGCAGCTTCGAGTTTCGCATCACCGGCTGATATGCCAATTAGACCAATAAGACCAAGAGAAGGATATAATTCCATTAATGCCAACTGAACATCCCGAGGCTCGCTTATTTCAACTGTTATGCTAAACTGTTCGTTTTCAGGGGTATTTGCCGGAGCATCCGTAGCTTTGCCATCGCCTGTCGTATGATATAGCGAAATGCTTATTCTACCGACATCAGAGACTCCGGCAACAATAGTATTCCAGGCTTTTGCGTTCTTAAGAAATGGAAATTGCTCTGAAAGCTTAACAATCCCCGCTCTGATTTTTTTATCAGCCTGTGCCAACATTCCATTTCTGATTTCGATAACTGACTGGTCCGGCAGGATTGTAATTTCCACAGGATTACTTATTATATACGATTTAATTTCATTGACGGATAATGTTTCACACAACACAAACATTACTCGCACTTTATGTAAGCCAGCCGATAGTTTAAGAGGCTCCGATGAACCTGTTGTTGCAAGTGCAAGTGGCATAGATTTATATGGATCGGTATCTTTAAAATATCCCCAGGAATCAGTTAGCGTAATTCCAATATAGCCGATAAGCTCACCACCAGGTTCCAAATGCATGCTTCTAACGTCTAAATGAATTCCATCGGGCCAGCTATAGCTATACCACTTCCCATCGACTTCAATTTTACATTGTACTGTAGCTAAACATACAAAAGTTAGTGATTTGTTGCCTCGATTTCTCAAATCCAGTTTCAAAGAAGGCGTATCTACAGATTGCCATTGAGATTCCATCGGCCTGAGCCTGCATTGTAATCCCTCCACCGCCTGACCCCAGGGAGTCTGCTGTGCGGTTTGCTCACCTATGGTTTCTGCTGCGATTCGGCTTTTATTTTGCTCCCACCAATTTCTAACCACAAACATATGCTGTTCTGTACCACCTTGAACAGCTACATCTATAAAATAATGTAGAATAGAGTATGTAGCTGAAACTCTAATATCAAGCTCATCATCATAGAGTGCCGGCCCAATTACAGGCAAAACTCTTTCATCCTTGCTTGCTGCAAGCAAACGAATTAAAGCCCCTCTCGTTTTGCTGTCCTTTTCTGTTTTGTACCGCTCAATGACTTTTGATACAGTCCAAGGTTTTTCGAACTTGTCTTTCAATAATACTTCGGCTTCTTCGAGGTCATGATCTCCATACTTTGGTGTTCGCCAAGTTCCATCTGGATTTTGAACTCGCTGACTTAGGGGATATGTCTCCGCTTTTTTGATAATGTCATAATTCGGTTCGGAATTTTGAAGATTGGATTTGGTTGCTAAAGCCAGTGTTGTCGGGATGGCTAAGGCGATTAAAAGTGTGATGATAATAACGGCGGGAACCCAGCTATGGTTTTTTTGGGGAGAATCCTTGCCTACAATACGGCTGATTCGAGCGAAGAAATTGCCGCCGGTTGCAGCAATTGCAAGCTCGCTGCGGCTGCGGATTTCTTCAAGCGACGCCAAAGCCCTCGCATAACTAATCCTGTCGCCGCAAACCGACACCGCCAAATCGTCACAGCAGTTTTCTCTTTCAACCCGAATCCTGTGCGATAGCCACCAGATGGCAGGATTATAAAAGCCTAAAATCTCCACGACCGTCTGGAGCATATTTACCAGATAGTCGAATCGTTTGATGTGTGCCAACTCGTGAGCCAGGATAGCCCCCAACTGTTCCTTGCTCAACCCGGTCAGCGCACTGGCAGGAAGCAATATTACCGGCCTGACCCAGCCGACCACTGTCGGGATTTGCACAACCGCTGATTCGAGAAGTTCAACCGCCTGTTTGACGCCAAGTTTTTCGGCTATTATTGTCAGCTTATCTTTCAGGAACGCATCGACCGGCTTAACGAGCCTGCTCCGCAGTCTTTGAAGTTGTGTCCAGCCGCCCAGGTGCCATAAGGAGAACCCCAGCACTCCCAGCAGCCATAGTGTCACGATATTAGGCATTGACGATTCGAGAAATCCTGTGACTCGCTGTTTCCAGTATGAAAAATAATTTGTTTTCGCAGGTTCCGATATAATTGTTTTTTCTTCAATATAGGTTGTAGTTTCCACATCTGGAATTTCGCTGACAGGCTGTGTTGACCAGACGATTGGCTCTTGTGCAGGTGTGATTTTCGACGAAACCGGTGCAGATACCGAAATATATTGCATCGTAACAATCGGCAACAGTACCGCCAGACTCAGGGCCAGGCAGGTGACAGCATATCGCAGGTTTGCTGGGAATCTCCGCAGGATTCTAAGCAATACCGCTGCGAGCATCGCCACTGCCGCTGCCTGCCAAATAAAATGAATCAGCGACCAGCCAAGTTTTTGCACAATTTCCGCAGAAAGGATTTTTTCGATTGTGAACATTTTTATTCTCCCTCGATTTGTTCCAGCATTTTTCTGATTTTTGTCAGCTCTTTCGCTGAGACCTTTTTTGCCGACAGCGCCCGCATTACGAGCTTTTCCGCAGAGCCTGCAAAGGCCTTTTCCAGCAGGTCACCGACGAGCAGTTTTTGTGTTTTCTCTTCGGTTAGCGCTGGTTTATAGACGTGCTTGAACTGCGAATCATCCCGGCAGAGCAGCCCTTTTTCTATCATAATCTGCATAAGTTTCAAAGTGGTGGTATAGCCGGTCTCGTAATCTTCGCTCATTACCTCGTTGACCTGCCGGACGGTACTTGGGCCGTTGTCCCAGAGGATTCGCAGGATTGTCAGCTCTCTGTCTGTCGGTTTGATATTAGGGCGTTTTGGCATCTCGATACTCCATAAAAATATCCCTTTATCTATATCGGCTAAATATACGAAAGACTTCGTATTGTGTCAACGAAATTATTCGTACATTTTTAAAATATTTTTTCCTTAAATGTCGAAAAAGCCGGATTTCGAGCTGAAAATCAAAAAATTATGCCAAGGAGTTACTGTTATTTGCTGCTGCGTTTTCGGATATTCTTAATCGTCTCCGGTGATATGTTGGTGCGTTTGAATTCGATTAGCTGTTTGGCACTAAACGGCTCATAATCAGGGCTGGCAAAAGCAGCTCCATAAGAAGGCCTGACATCGTACCGTTTTAAATCGTACAAATCCTCAATCGAAAAATTATAACCAAGCTGTTTCCATTCGGCGGCTTCTCTGGAGTTGAGGTCTCGCTGCTGAATCCAGAACAATTTCTCGAGCGACAGGTCGTACCCGACTTTTTTCCAGGCCAGGTATTTTGCCGGCTTTAAATCACGCTGTTTCGCCCAGAAAATATCTTCCAATGAAATAGCGGCATTTGCATTTTTCCATTCGAGCGCTGCCTGCGGTTTAATGTCACGCTGCTTGAGCCAGTACAATTTCTCAAGCGAAATGTCATAGCCGGCTTCTCTCCACGTCTTGTATTCGCCCGCACGCAAATCCCGCTGCTTGACCCAGTACAACTGCTCCAGCGACAGTTCGGTACCTGCCTGCTTCCAGGCCAGATATTCTGTCGAGTGCAAATCTCGCTGTTTAACCCAGTATAATTGCTCCAGTGTAAGATTTCGCTGTGCGTTCTGCCAATGCATTGCAGTTTCGGGGCTGATATCTCGCTGTTTAGCATATACGAGGTCTTTTGCGGCAAGGTCGTAGCCGGCCTTTTTCCACTCAACGGCAAAATCAACAGAGACATTATGTCTGGCAAGAGTGATAATATCATCGGCGTTAAATTTATAGCCGGTATCGATGAGTTTCTGAACCGAGTCGGCCTCGAAATTATAAGCCACCAAATCGCCGGCCTGGTCGAGGGTGAATTTCACCCCGCAATCAGCGAACTTCAGCAGCCGCTCTGTGGAAATGTCCTTCATAATCAACGGTATTAAAACAGTCAGAGAAGGTCTCTGGCCGAAGGCTGTTTCGATTTTTGTAATCTGGTCGCGGCTGATTTCAATCGCGACCATGCCATACGCAGTTACATCTCGCTGGTAATCACCCCGGCCAAGCTCACCTTCAAAGGTAAGCCGACCTGCGTCACTGTTGAAAATCAGTTCTACCGGCTCTCCGGGCTGATTCGACTGAGGCCAAAGGGGAGTAAATTGGTAATCATCAACACGAACATTTTCCCGGCTTATGATGCCTGCCGAGTCGCCTTGTTCAAGCATAACATCGATGTAATTGGACGGCGGTTTCGGATACCAGTTGTTTAGGCTAACCCACTGTTTTTCAGTTCGGCTTAGATTTGCAGGCAGAGCGTCACTGTCGGCCTTATCCAGAAATATTTTAAGAGATAATCGATTTCCGGGATGCTGACTGCCGGTAGATGAATGCAATGAGTCTATGTGAATTGTGCATCCTGCTGATATAAGACATATTGCAGCAAACAAATACAATAATGAAATTTTTGAGCCTGAATTCCGCATCTTATCTTTCCTTATAAAATTGCCTTTTTTCAAAGAAACTTCATATTCCAATATTATTTAACCCCGGTAATGTGCCAAAACAATCAAATTTTAGGCTAAATGCCGGATTAAAACTACCTATACATAATATATAGACGCTAAAAATGCGAATTCCTTACAAATAATTCTAATAAAAAA
>CAZYWY010000153.1:0-5644 GCA_964651605.1 uncultured Pirellulales bacterium
GACTATCTGTACGTTTCTAAGAAGCCATCCTTTCTGTACCACCTTGCTTCTGCTATTGGGCTATCAGGAACATCGTTGTGTTGATGATAAGACAGGAATAATTACAGCAACAGTAACTACAGATGCGGCTGTTTATGAAGCACAGATGCTTGAATCTTTGCTTGATGAGCATACTTCAAATGTGCAGTCATCTATCCAGATTGCCGAGGCTGACTCATACCCCAATTATTTTCCTTCATAGGCTCCAATAATCAAAAAAAAAAAATTCCTGGAAAAATTATTTGTGCTTGCGTGTTGAAATAATCGAAAATATATATATAGGCAGAATAGGAATAAAATACTATAACAATTGAAAACATTATGGGGCGTAAAGCCTCTTTTTGGGAAATAGGAGATACAAATATGCCAGCTATGAAGACCGCAGAAAAAGCTCTGAGCATGAAAGAAATCAAGAATAAAGCCAGAGGGCTCGGTTTGAATCCTGAAAATATGCAAAAAATGGAGCTAATCCATTCAATTCAAAGAGCAGAGGGCAACGCGCCCTGCTTCGGCAAGTCTAACAATGGCCGATGCCTTTATACCGACTGCTGTTTCAGGAAGGACTGCTTTAAGATTCGTTCCTGAGAGCATACTTCTACCTATAAAAATTGCTAATCGTCATACTTTGAACGCCTGAAAAGTGAATGCGATAGTATTTTTCAGGCGAGGACGGAGTTTTTATGCCATGTCTAAAAAAAAGATTTTTTTAGCGGCGAAAGTAACAACAATTACAGCGTTATCAGTACTGATAACGCCGTAATTTTGTTTTCACAGCAGTAACAGTGTTCAGATATTAGCAGTCAAATTATGTACTGAATCAGCTGCTTGAAGGTTGTTCTGTTTTAACTTTTTCAAACCTCAAACCTAATAGCTTGATTTATTTCTTTTGAATATTTACACATTTTGTAGGATAATATTGTGATAACAAAAGAGGCGTATCAAAATGGATAATTCTGAACAATTCGGCGGGGACAAAAAGCTCCCGATGAAATCTCTGCTGGCCAAAGCGGAGAAAAAATTGATTGACAGGTACGTCCCGAAGTTCCCGAAATGGCTCGAAGGTTATCACCTGACGTTAATGACTATTCTCTGGTCAATAGGCGTGCTCATTTTCGGCTGGTTGGCAAGGGACAATCGTCTGTGGCTGTTGCTGTCATCGGTGATGCTTGCCCTGCAGTGGTTCACGGATTCTTTCGATGGTGCGCTTGGCAGATACAGGGACACCGGAATCCCAAAGTGGGGCTACTATATGGACCACTTTCTTGATTATGTCTTTATGTGCTCGCTTATGGTCGGATATTCTTTTCTGCTCCAGGGCAGGGAAAAAACCGTCGTCCTTCTTCTTATCCCCGTATTCGGCTGTTTTATGGTCAACTCGTACCTGGCCTTTGCAGCAACGAACCAGTTCAAAATCACCTTCCTCGGGGCAGGACCGACAGAGATGAGGTTATATTTTGTTCTACTGAACTTTGCGCTCATAATATTCGGCATCGACTGGATTAAAAGTCTGCTTGTCTATATTCTCGTCATAGCCATTATTGTTATGTGCATCATTGTGTATCGAACGCAGAAGTATATCTGGAAAATGGATATGGCCGAGAAAAAAACCAGAGACCCTCGATAATATAAAAAATCAACAATACAATATTCTTGTGAAATCTGTTATGAAAAAAACCCCGTGGTATGCTGCCGGGCTGCATTTTGAATGCCAAAAGTGCGGCGCCTGCTGTGCCGGCCCTGATGAGGGATATATCTGGATAACAAATACAGAGATTAAGCTGGTTGCTGATTTTCTGAAGATTTCTGTCGGTGATTTGCGGAAAAAATATCTCAAACGCTCAGGTCTTCGCACGACAATCATCGAGCAGCCGGCTACGAAAGACTGCATATTTCTCCGTGACATCGACGGGCGAAAACAGTGTATAATTTACCCGGTCAGGCCGAGTCAGTGCCGAAGCTGGCCTTTCTGGCAGGATAACATCGCCTGCCCGGACAACTGGAACAGAACTGCTCAGAAATGTCCCGGCATCAATCGAGGCAGATTGTACGAACAGCAGGAAATAAAGCGTATTCAAAGCAATAAAAAATGGTGGCTGACAAAAGAAAAATCCTCCGGCAGGTAGCTGCGATTTACGATTGGCTGGACGAGCAGCTCCGCAGTAATCTTGAACAAGCAGGGCGATGTGATGCCTGCGGGAGGTGCTGTGACTTTGAGGCCTTTGGTCATCGCCTGTTTGTTACAACGCCCGAATTGTTCTACCTGGCGGAAAACCTCGCCGATGAGCCTTTGCGGCTGATGCAAACCAGCCGATGTCCCTACAATCAGACCAGCAAATGCACAGTCTATGAATATCGCTTCACAGGTTGCCGGATTTTCTGCTGCCGGGCAGACGCCGATTTCCAAAGCAGATTAAGCGAAGCAGTTCTTTCGAAGCTCAAATCAGTCTGCGTGGAATTTGACATTCCATACTTGTATATGCCTTTGAATATTGCTCTTGACGGGCAGATGCACTGTTAGTATTTGTCAATCGGCAGGGAGATATTGTCACGCGGGTCACGCAGAATGATGTATTTGGGGCTGGTGGGGAATTTATAGCCGTTCTCCTTGTAATAACCGAAAAGCTTGGCTAATTTTTGTTCGTCAGTGGATTCGAGATTCTGCGACCACTTGCCCAGCTCTGCACCCCAGATAATTGCGGTATTATTTCTTGTATAAAGAATAATATGCGGCTCTCTGCTGTTCTTCCTGCCGCCGTAATTACTGACATCTATGCTGGCTATTTCGCGAAGCAAAGGCCTGTGCGGACTGATTTTTTCATCCATTTTATAAAGCTCTTCGCGCAAAGACACTGCTGCCTCCAGGTCATCTCTTCTCCAGACCTGGCCGGGGTGAGGAACATCTTTTTCGAGGGACAATCCCTTGATTTCCACTATCAGCAGTTGCGGCATAGGGACATAATTAAGCACGACCTGCTTTGAATCAACGTAAAATTTCCTTGAACCGCTTTCGATAACAGCAATCGGCTTTCTGTATTCAGCGCGAATCTGAACAGATTTTTCAGTTGTCAGTCCCTTGACTTTGTCCAGCCAGGCGACAGACGAGAGATTCTCTACCACCTTCTGGGCTGCGGTTTCATCAAGCTTCAGGACATCCTGCCCCGCTGCTTCGAGAATTTTTTCCTTGAGCTTTTCGCCTACCCATTCAGGTACGTCCATTAGTTTAATCCTGCCTGTTTCAGCAGGCTTAGTTGATTTAACGTATCTTTCCGCAAAATACAACAACACCCCTGCGGATGCAAAAACAGCCACAAGCAGAAATACCTTTAGGGTTTTGAGCAGATTCGGACTGGTCAAAAAAGCCTTTTTGCTCCCCGGATTGCCCGACCTGATTTTTATCTTTCTGCTTTTTTTAAGTTTGTTTTTTTCTCGTGCCATATTGTTCAGCTTACAGCGCTCAGGTCTCAGCGTTCAGTTTTTTATACACTGTCTGCTGTCTTTTCTTTGCTCTGCTTCTAAATAGGCTGCTTCAACAATTGTCTTGCACAGATTGCTCATCGACAATCCTGCCCTGGCGGCGGCTTTGGGCAGCAGAGAATGGGCTGTAAAACCCGGAATGGTATTGGCCTCCAGAGCGTAAGGTACAGCCTGCTGCGTCAAAATAAAATCAATCCTTGCAAAGTGACGGCAGCCCAAAGCCCTGAAACAATCTAAACCGGTCTGGCTGATTCGTGCCGCAACAGACGGCTCTGAGATTGTATCAAAAAGAAATTCAGTTGCCTCATCGATGTATTTTGTGTGATAGTTGTAAAAGTCTGCTTTCGGACGAATCTCAATAATCGGAAGCGCCCTGTCACCCAGTATCCCAATAGTGAATTCCCTGCCGGGGATATATTCCTCGAGCATACAGTCACCATATTCCTGCTCAGTCGCAGCAGCAATCTCCACTGCCTTTTGCGCGGTTGAAACGATACTTACGCCAATACTGCTGCCCTGTCTGATTGGCTTGATTACATATTTATCTATTGCCGAAGAGTTCAGCTTTCTTTTGACCTGTTCCGGGTTTGTCTGCCCGTCCAACCGGATTGCTTTCGGTACAGCCACACCCCGGCGTGCAAAAAGTTCCTTGCTGACCATCTTGTCGAAAGCAGCTATGCTTGCCGCCGGCCCGCTGCCTGCATAAACAAGAGATTTGTTGTCGAAAATCTGCTGAAGCTGGCCGTCCTCGCCGAACTGCCCGTGCAGAGCAGGGAAGAACACATCAATACTACTGTCGTCGAGAATATCGAGATTGTCCGGCGAAATATCTTCAGCAACAACATTCATCCCTGCCTCTTTCAGCGCATCGGCGACGCACTTTCCGCTATGAAGACTGATGTCACGCTCGCTTCCGATTCCGCCGAACAGTACAGCCACTTTTAAATTGTCGTTAAATGTCTTCATAGGGTTCAGGGCATAGAGTATATGGTTTTTGTTCACTATCCTCTATTTCCAGATTTCAATCTCAAGTTCCAGCTCGATGTCGTATTGTTCCTTGATTTTGTTCTTGATGGCCTCAATCATTTGCATCACATCGCTGCTTTTACAGCCTTGTTCTGCCAGGATGAAATTTGCATGTTTGTCGCTGACAACAGCTCCGCCGATTCTGAAACCTTTCAGTCCTGCTCTGTCAATTAAAGCACCGGCTGAAACTCCTCTTGGATTCTTAAAGACACAGCCGGCATTTCTCGTATTCAATGGCTGGCTGTTCTTTTTGTAAATCCATATTTCCTTAACCGTCTTCATAATCTGCTCAGGGTCGGCTGGGTTAAGTTTCAACTGAGCGATGAGGATGAATTTGGATGCTATATTTGTTCGCCGGTAGTCGAATTCCAGCTCCGGCTTGCTCTTTTCATATACTTTACCCTGGTTATCCATCAGCGTAACTGATTCCACCACAGCGCCGAAATCGCCGAAGTTGCCGCCGGCGTTCATTCTGACCGCTCCGCCGACCGAACCGGGTATGCCTGTCAGGGCTTCCATACCTGAAAGTCCCTTCTTAACGCTCTGCATAAGAACCTTACTTAATTCCGCCCCCGCTCCGACTGTAACCTGGTCGCCTTTAAATTCGAGCTTTTTGAATTCTTCAGCATCGAGCTTTATTACCGCCGCCCGCAGTCCTTCATCACTTATAAGCAGGTTAGAACCAAAACCCATCATATACATACTCAGGCCGTTTTCGTTGCATCGGCGTACAACATCCCTGAGATGCTTTGCTGTTTTGGGTCTGATAAAATAATCCGCTTTCCCGCCGAGTCCGAACCAGGTCTGGTCAGCCAGGGGGAAGTTTGTTTCAACTATTTCTTCCAAGCCACTGAATATATTCATCCGCTACCTTCCAAATATCTCCGGCACCCATAGTAACTACAACATCGCCGGCGCTTACGTTCTTTTTAAGTTCGTCGCAAATAGCTCCGAACCCATCAATAAATATAGCATCAGTTCCGTTTGCCCGCAACCGTTCGACCAGGAGCTGTGCGTTTATCTGCTTTTTGTTTTCGAGCGAGTCGCGGACGAAATAAATTTCAGGCACTATTGTTACATCGGCAATTTTAAAACTTTCGGCAAA
>CAZYWY010000154.1:0-5635 GCA_964651605.1 uncultured Pirellulales bacterium
TTTACTAAAATAACCAAAAGCAAAAAAACTCATTTCTCATCAATAAATATACATGCAAAAGGCTCACCCGAACAGCTTCTCGGGGGGGCTCTTTGTTACATAGGAAAGCGGCTTACGCAAATTCTGAAGCGCTGCTATAAGAAAATTCTGAATGGTTACCCACCAAATTCTTCACCATCGTGCACGCTTGTAACCATGATTATTAGCAGCATCAGCAAATGAACCTTCCATTAAGCATAAGTCTCATCAGGACTATAGGGTCAATAAATGGCTTACCGGCAAATCCAATATGTTGCGGACCTTTTCACGAACATAAGTAAAATCCACAAGATTATGTATTTGACCAAGAGGATTATCCTGCCTGATGCGTTGTTCCAAATTTATTGAAGTATAGAAAAGCTTGTTTTGTCGTATTTGTGTGCGTCCCAGCATAATTTTGTATCCTTACCGAAGTTTGCAACACACGCATTATATTATATCTGTCAACCCCTTTTTAATTGAGTTTGGCAACACGCCCTATTCGTAAATGGTATTACTATCTCAAATTCAGTCCTTGCTATTCATAATTTAAACAGGTATAAAAATTTGGTTATGTCAGTTTTTTTATTTGTTACAGATATGCAGACAAAATTTAGTGCCTATACCAAAACCTTATTTAAGGGACAAATTTAGCAATACGTTGCCACTGTTTGTCAGATCCATAAACCATATATCGGCTCATATTAACCTCAAAATTGAGGTTTTAAGATAGGTTCAGATTATAACGGCAATAATAGTTTTTGTAAGTTGACAATAAACTCACATTTTGTTGTTAAAACCTTTTATGCTTGAAAGAATTTCAATGTTTGTATTGATATTTTAAGAACATTTGCTTAAAATAGACATATAAAAAGAAGTACGTAAAATTGTTGCAAGAAAGTGTAATTTTTGATATTAATAATGAAAGTCTTAGTCTTGGGTTATATTTCCTGCTACTCGAGAAATAAAGTTTGTCTATAAGAGGAAAGGGGATATGAGACAATGAAAGGATTATTTAATGGTAAGTCAAAAAATCAAGTTTAATCGACGCAGTCTTTTAAAAAGTTTGGGAATCGGTGCGGCTTATATGGCTATGGGCAGCCAGGTCTTTACTCCGAAAACAGTATATGCCTCAGCGAAAAGTCACGCTCCCAGTAAAAATGAGTTGTTTGCTAAGCAGGCTGAACCAGCTACTGTTGCTGTGCTTAAAGGCAACGACCGGCGAGAGATAGTTCGTGGAGTGCTCGATAAACTAAAGGACGACATAATTAAATCCATAGGAAACAAAAAAATCCTTCTGAAGCCCAATTTTGTCGTAACAAATATACCGCTTTGTGCCACTCATATTGATGAAACGCGAGCAATACTGGACTTTCTTAAAGAAAATGGTTATGACCAGCAGGTTACTATTGGTGAATCGCCTTCCGGAGGCGGAGCTACGAGGGGATTCCAATTCTATGGTTATACTGCACTGGAAAAAGAATATAACGTAAAACTCGTTGACTTGGATAGTACCCCGAATGTATATCGTTTTATTATGGGCAGGGAAAACTCAATTCTGCCGGTTCGCATTATCTCGATGTTTCTGGACCCGGATGTATATGTGATTTCTGCTGCAAAAATGAAAACCCACGACAGGGCATTAACTACGCTGTCCTTGAAAAACGTTATTATGGGCTCGCCGGCGGTCTTGGGCAGAGACAATAACAAGCAGAAAATGCATCAAACACAAACAGAAACTGCCGCATCCATACTTCATTTTAATATGTTCCAGTTGGCAACACAGGGAATATATCCGGATCTTGGAGTTGTTGATGGATTTCAATCTATGGAAGGCGATGGCCCAATCAATGGCACACCCATTGATACGAAAATCGCACTTGCGAGTCTGGATCCCCTGGCACTCGATTGCATTGGAACAAAGATGATGCTTAAGGATTTTGATCCGATGAGGATAAGGTACTTACAGGCTCTTGGTTGGGCAGGCATGGGGCAAACAGATTTGTCGAAGATCACAGTGCTTGGTGAGTCCCTTGAGAAATGCCAGTTTAATTTCAAACCTCATCGGCAAATGGCACACGCTTTTCAACTCGAAGGGGCTTAGTCTTAAATCTGCAGATTAAAGCAGTACAATTTAGTTATAAAAGATGGAAAGTTTTCCGTCAATTCAAGTGATAATAACTGGAACTTTTCAGTTTTAAGTCAAGGATAAAGGAAAAGGCAGTAAAAGATTATCCTTAAAAAGAGCGGTGTTTTTAAGGGAGCTTTCCTGCCTTTTTCTTTATTACTGGTTTGTTTTAATGGATTAGCCTGAAATATTAGCAGGAGTAGTTTATGGCCGAAACCGGCAACCCGCCTATCAAGGGGGCATTCTTTGGCTTATTAGTGATGTTGGGTATTTTTTTACTGGCCGGGTGGCTTTTTGACCATTTTACCGCACAGGCTCCGAATGTGCTCAGCATAGCTGTTTATGCACCTGCGGTACCTGAACCGCAATGGGGCAATCCAAGTAACGGCTTGAGATGCAAGCTGAATTTTGAAACCGTTGCTCCAAGCCAGTTTATAGATACTTATATCACTGTTCAGTACGAAAATATCACAACGAATGATATTGCTTTTTTGTATGACCCGAATGCCACTCTGAAGGCTGTTTCTGCTGCCAACAAAGATAAATGGAAATTGAAATTAGTCCCAATCGCTATCATTAACACAGATATGAGCGAGGATGAATATAAAAAACTGTACGAAAGTTCAGTGCAAACAATTAAACCGGGTGAGATTTTCGAAGGTAAAATCGAATGTGTAATTGATAATGTTTTAAAAGATAAAGGATTTATCTCAGGTTTTTTTGATGTCACTTATGCTCTTGAAATTGATGAAAGCAAAATTTCGCAGTTTCAATCGGGTACAGGCCAAACTCTTTGGACGGGAAAAATCAAAGCCGGAGATTGTCAAATTTTCCTGACAATGCCTCATACAGGAGGCTGTAATGATTGTCATGGAGATGCCGATTATCATCATGGTGTTTTGAAAGATTGCAAATTTTGCCACGCTGAAGGTACAGCCATATTGCATGAAACTTGTATCAGATGTCATAAACGTGACTCACAAAAAATATACGGGCGCAGACGTGTGCTGGGTCCTGAGGGGGATTTCGATAATCAATCTAAGCATATTCCGGGTATAATTAAGGACGATGACTGTCTGGCCTGTCATGATATGACAAAGCACGGCTATGGCGTGGTTCATTTAATAGACCCGAATTCACCAGGAAGAAAAATCTGGACAGGCTCTGATACCGAATTCTGCCTGTCGTGCCACAACAGCAACCCTCCACCTAACGTAAAATTTCCGCAAGCTCCAGAGGCTAAAAACTCTTATGATACATATACGCCGAATGATTTCAGTACAGAAGATGAATTCCCGATGACGGATTCTAATGACTTTCCGGAGTTTGAAATGGCACCTGAAGAATCTGTAGCTTCTGACCCTTGGGCATCAGATGATTTTATGTTTGATTCAGGCGAGAAAATACATTCAGAAAAAGCAGAATCACTCTACGACAAATCTGATTTCCGTAACTCCGTCTTATATAAGAAAAATGTACAATGTACCGATTGTCACAGGTCACACGGCTCGAGTCGTCCATCGCTGCTGAAAAATGTACATGGACCGGATGATAAAGTAAGAATATAAGGACAAACGCTGAATGAGAAACGGTCAGGAGAATTTATCGTTATAGATATAATACGAACAGCTATTGTCAAAGTGTATTGGCAAAGCTTCTAATTCGATGGTTAAACAGGCAAAATGAAAAGAATAGAAACAGTAATCAGTACAATCAAAAACAATCCCAATGGCGTTTTCAGTGAGCTTTACGGAGACGATGCAGCCAAACAGCAACAGCAGGTTAAACGTTATCTATCGCTGATTGCCAAGTTCCAGGTGTTTTCAAAAGAAAAAGAAGTAGAGCTGTTCACTTCGCCGGGTCGAACTGAAATAGGGGGTAATCATACCGACCACAATAATGGGAGAGTTCTTGCCGGCGCTGTGAATTTAGATAATATTGCTATTGCAGCTCCAAATAATACCAATATTATTCGCATTCAATCCGAAGGCTACCCGGTTTTTGAAGTAAATCTTTCGAGCCTTCGACCCGATAAAAGTGAACAATACACTTCAACTGCATTGGTAAGAGGCATAAGCTCAAGGATGAAAGATATCGGGTTTAACATTGGTGGCTTTGACGCCTGCATTGATGGAGGAGTTCCCAAGGGTTCAGGATTAAGCTCATCGGCTTCATTTGAAGTATTGATAGGAGCCATTGTCAGCGAGTTGTTTAACAATGGCAGGCTTGACCCTGTTCAGAATGCCATCATCGGGCAGTATGCCGAAAACAATTACTTTGGCAAACCCTGCGGATTGATGGACCAAACAGCTTGTGCGATGGGTGGATTGATTACTATTGATTTTGAGAATCCGTCCAGGCCAATCGTAAAAAAAGTAAATTTCGATTTTGTCTCCACGGGCTACGCATTGGTTATCACCGATACAGGCGGTAATCATGCGGACCTTAACGACGAGTATGCCTCGCTGCCGAGCGATATGAAAGCTGTTGCAGCCCAGCTTGGTGCTAAAGTGCTGCGGCAGGTCACCCTACAGCAGATTCTTGAAGTTGCTCCAAAAATCCGTAAAAAAGTAGGCGACCGGGCCATATTAAGAGCCATCCATTTTCAGTGCGATAACCAGCGTGTGACAGACCAGGTGGCTGCTCTGGAAAGAAATGATTTTAAAGCATTCCTGTGTATGGTGATTGACTCTGGCTACAGCTCCTATATGTACAATCAGAATATCTTCGCGGTGAGCAATGTAAAGGAACAGGGAGTGTCACTGGCTCTGGCACTGAGTGAGCTTGTTCTGAAAGGTGAAGGCGCCTGGCGTGTACATGGCGGCGGCTTTGCCGGAACCATACAGGCATTTGTTCCGCAACACCTGCTCGATAAATACATCTGTACGCTCGAGCATGTATTCGGAAAAGGTGCTTGTCAATCCTTGTTTATAAGGAAAAAAGGCGCAGGAAAAATAGTATAATACTGTCGGAAATTCAAACAGGTAGATAAGGTGATAAACTGTGGCATAATGTAGTTCAGAAAGGAGTCTATTTATTTAAAGAACCTTTGAGCAGTAGTGCAGAAGATGTAGTGCTCAAGAATTTAAGAGAGGACGGAACGTTAAGGCATAATTTAAATGACACGAGAAAGCAGATGACTCTGGAAGAAGAGTTTGTCGTTAAACAAATGGAGAGCAGTTTTAAAAATATCCCCCAAGAAGTAATATTCTACGCGGTAATTTGTTCAAATGAGAATGAATGGGAAAAAAGCGAATATTGGGGAGGTATGTTATGCCTTACGGCACACGATTTGACCAATAGTGGCTGCGAAGGTAATGCCAGAGATTTTCAACCGGATTCAATTCCGGCGAATACGTCGGCAAATGTATTATCGTAATGTTCCTGGGAATTTTTACTTGTTTTGATTTGTGGAAACCTGCCTGATGCGTTGCTCCAAATTTATTGAAGTATAGAAAAGCTTGTTTTGTCGTATTTGTGTGCGTCCCA
>CAZYWY010000155.1:0-5623 GCA_964651605.1 uncultured Pirellulales bacterium
AACCACTAATTATATCTTCGAGCATTTTGTGTTTGAGAAGCATCTCGCCGCGGGCAGTCGCAAGCTGCTGGGTCAAACTGAAAAGCTCCATAATTTTTTTCTGCTCCTGTTTTTTTCTCACGTCCAGGACGCGTTGCAAAGGCCAATCAAATCGTTTCATTCTTATGTCGTTTTATTTTTTCACTCCAGCCGGTTCAAGAACCTGCCGGTTACAATTCTGGGGATTTAACATCTCATCCCAGGTGCGGGTTATAGCAAGAAGCCGTGTGATTGTTTCCTCAAAAACGGTCTTATCCCGGACAGGCTGAATAAGAAAATCGTTAATCTTGTCTATCAAAGCAATCGAGCCGTCGATGCGCCGATTTGACCCTGCTGAAAAAGCCCCGATGTTAATCAGGTCTTCGGCGTCAATATAGGTGGCGTATATCTCCCGCAGTTTTTGTGCCGCCAGCTTATGCTCCCTGCCGGTAACCACCGGCATCAGCCGGCTGACAGACTGGAGAATATCGACAGCCGGATAATGCGCTCTTTCGGCCAGCTTTCTGGACAGCACGATATGACCGTCCAGCAGACTTCTGGCGGCATCGGCCACAGGGTCGGACAAATCATCATTCTCGACCAGCACGGTAAAAATTCCGGTTATGCTTCCGCCGGTTGTGCAGCCCAGCCTTTCAATCAATCTGGGCATAAGTGAAAAGACGCTCGGGCAGTAGCCTTTCGAGGCCGGCGGCTCGCCCGCAGCCAGGCCTATTTCACGCTGAGCCTGGGCAAAACGCGTCAGCGAATCCATCATAAAAAGAATATTTTTACCTTTGTCCCGGAAATATTCTGCGATTGACACGGCAACAAATGCGGCCTTGACCCGCTGAATTGCCGGGCAGTCGGAGGCAGCAACCACAACGATACTTCTGGCCAGACCTTCCGGGCCGAGGTCTGATTCGAGAAATTCCCTGACCTCCCTGCCCCGCTCGCCTATCAGTGCCACGACATTGATGTCCGCCTCGCTTGAGTTTGCGATGTCACCGAGCAGGACGCTCTTGCCGACGCCGCTGCCTGCAAATATACCGATTCGCTGGCCTTTGCCGAGTGTCAGAATCGCGTCAATCGAGCGGATTCCGAGGGCAAGAGGGCTGGTGATTTTTCCTCTGCTCAATGGCGGCGGACTGGATGAATCCAGCGGCTTTTTGTCCGTGCCTGTCAACGGCCCTTTATTATCAATCGGCTCACCCAGACCGTTAATAACCCTGCCGAGTATATTTTCGCTCAGGGTAATGCAGCGGGGACTTGTCCGTGCCGTTACCTTATCGCCGGGCGATATGCCGTTTATATGCTCCATCGGCAGCAGGATAAGATTGTCGTTATGAAAAGCGACCACTTCAGCCGGCACGGCCTTGCCGTCTCGCATCTGAATCTGGCACAACTGACCCAGGCAAACCGCAGGGCCCGTCGATTCCACCGTAAGGCCTGAAACGCGCACGACCTGGCCGTGACAACTGAACAGCTTCACATCGTCCAGAGCCGACATAAACTTAGCAAAATCAATCGAGCATTTTCCGGTTTCAGCAATCATATTTTACAGGCCTTTGTGAGCGCTTCGTAAATTTTCTCCAGATGTATGTCAATGAACGACTCGGTCGTACCTTTTGCACTTTTGAGCATACACTCTGCCCGCCCGATATTCACATCCGGGACAAGTACAATACCCGCCGGGCAGTTTAATTCGCCTTCGAGCGTATTTTTGCATTGTTCGAGGTCGGCAGGATTCAGATGAATCTCCAGAGTTTGTCCTGCCGGTGTACCTGCAATCGCCTCTTTGACAATCTCTTCGATTTTGTAATCACCGTTTTGGATTTTCACCGCCAGGATTTTGCGGGCGATTTCGACAGACAGTTTTGCGATGTCTTCTTTATACCGGACGACGGCATTGTCATAAAACTGCCTGAGCCTGGCAGCGGCACTATTCAACGCTGCCGCAGCCTGTGAAAGAGCGGCTTTTTGACAGCGTTCAGCCTCCTGTGCGCTGACTTCTGCACTCTGTACGCTATCGATAATTCTTACCGATTGTATCTTCTTATTCAGATTTATTGAGGCCTGTTCAGCGGACATTGTGTCACTCTTCCATAAATGCAAGTTCGCCTTTCTGGTTCATCTGACGAAAAATCTGAACGATTTCCTCTCGTGCCGCCTCGATGTCTTCTTTTTTTGGCGATTTCATCAGGGAAGCCTCTTCATCCAAAGCTGCTGCTGCACGCTCGGAAATGTTGGCTCTGATTCTGGTAACAATCGCTTCATCGGCTTTGTGCAGCGCCAATGCCAGCTTCCTCGAGTCGATTCCCCGCAGTCCCTCCTGAAGCGACCTGTCACTTACCTGCGGAATATCCTCCCAAATCAGCATCAAATTCGTTACCATTTCGCCGGTGCCGCTGTCTTTTTTCTTTATTGCATTGAGCAGCCCTTCCCGAAGCTCGGTGCCAAGATTGCGCAAAATCACGGCGACTTTCCGCAGCGACTGCTTAGGCCCAGCTGCCGCCGGTTCAGCGGATTGTTTGGCCGTCATAGCTTCGAGGCGTTCGCAAATCGCCTGAGCAATTCGCATTTTCGCCTCTGCTGTTACGGTCTCGTTGCCGGCCATTCTGCCAACCGCACTTTGCCTGATTTCGTCTTTTAATATGCTAAGAACCTCCGAGCTTTTTTTAGCCGGCAGCTCTGACAGAATCACCGCCACCGCCTGCGGATGCTCACTGCTCAGTACGGATGAGAGTGTTTGTGCATCAACAGAGCGAATGGATATGAATGGGTCACGCCTGCGAAGCAACTCCTGGATTTGCTGCTGAATATTTTTCGCTTTTGCCTCTCCCATGCTGCTTATTAAAAGCTCGCTGAGAAAATTATTGACGTGGAATTCCCGCTCAGCCGAAAGGTTGTTGCAGAATTGCATAGCCAAATGGGTGCCTTCCGGACTGTTTTTATAGCCTGTTGCCTCCAGATATGCCAGTTCAACCGCCAGCTCCTCGACCACTTTGGAATCGAGGCCTTTGACCATTTGAGCAGCGGTCGCCGCATCAAGGCTCATCAATAGCATCGCTGCTTTTTGTATTCCTGACAATGCCATATTTCAAATTCAAAAATCAAAGTGTAAAATGCACAACTTTTGCCCGCTCTTAGCGGAAATTTTACGAAGTCGTCCCAAAGGGACTCCACTAATTTTTATTTTTCTTCGAGCCATTTGGCGAATAACAGCCTGACTTTTTCCGGGTCGTTTTCCAAAGCCCCTGCGATTTGCCTGCGCAGCATCGAGGGTGTTGCTGCTCCGGGCAGCTCCCTGGCAAAACCTGCGGCGTTTTCCTGTACAGACAGCATTGCCGAACCGGCTTCTTTCTGCACTTTTTTCTTGGCGCCTCTGAACATACGAAGAACCAGCAAGGCACAAACAGCCATTATTCCCAAAGACCCCTGCCGAGCGATTGCTATAAAATCAAGCCCGCCGCCTTTATCTTCATCCGGCAGGACAACGGCCTGATGGCGAAATTTCGCATCGACCACCTTCAGAGAGTCGGTGTCCTTCAGGCCAAGTGCATTTTTAATAATTTGCTCCACTTCCGTGATTTCCATAATTTTGGCAGTAGTGCCTGCTGTTGCCTGCCCTTCGTTGGCATCATCGAGCGACAGGTCAACAAAGGCCGCCACCGAGAGAGATTTTATTTCACCCGGCAGAACAACCTGCTGCCTGACGGTCTTTCCAACCTGATATTCCGTAATGATTTTCTCATCTGTTTTTGCAGTACCTGAGGCTGTTTGCTGACCTTCGGCAGAAGTACCGGCTACCGGTTTTTCAGAGACGGTTGTACTCTCTTCCTTTGCCGGAACGCCCTTTGGCTCATAAGTTTCCGTAACCGTGCTGATGCTGTTTGTGTCAATCGTAGCGTGTACCTTTATGGTTACTCTGCCGGGGCCAAGAACGGTCGTCAGCATTTCCTCGACCTTGTTCTGCAGGTCCTGCTCAACCCGTTCCCTGTAATCCTGGACGGTGCCGGCGCCTGATGCGATGGCGTTGCCTGAGCTGCCTGAAAGAAGACGACCCTGACTATCTATTATTGTTACATTCTCGGAAGCAAGTCCTTCGACGCTGCCTGAGACTAAGTGCATAACTGCTGCGATGTTGACCGGGCTTAATTTATAACCGGGTTTGAGCTTCAGCACGACAGAAGCGGTGGTTTTGCCCGCCTCTGAAGTAAAGAGCGTCTGTTCTGTGGTAACGATATGGACGCGGGCGTAAGAGACGCCGTCTATCATTTGAATACTTTTGGCAAGCTCGTCCTGCAAGGCACGTTTGAGGTTGACATTCTGAATAAATGGGCTGACGCCGATTTTATTGTCGTCGAAGATTTTATAACCGCCCTGCTGGCCAGCGGGCAGCCCATCCTTTGCCATATCCAGCCGAAGCTGATAGACGTTTTCCTGGGGGACATAGATGCTTGTCCCGCCGGCCCTGAGCTGATAAGCGATACCCTTTTCAGCGATTTTTTCCGTAATGCTTGCAGCCTCTTCAGGTGCAAGGTCCTGATAAAGCAGCCTCATATCGGGCCTGCGCGCCCAGTAGGTAAGCATAGCTGTACCGGCACAGAATGTCAGCACCACCGCAATCAGCAGAACCCGCTGAACCAAGCTGACCTTTTGCCAAACCGCCAGGATTTTTTGTAGATAGTTCATTGATTAACTCGTATCTCGTGAAGCGTTATTCGTGAAGCGAGATACGCTTCACGCTTCACGTGACATCTGTGTGCTACAACGGCATATTCATTGTTTGTTTATAGGCCTCAATCAGCTTGTTCCTGACTCCCACAAGCAGTTTGAAACTCACATCAGCCTTGGCGACCGCCGAGACCACCGATGTAATATCAGCGTTGCTGGAGCTTAACAAATCTTTTATGGATAAATCCGATGACTGCTGCAGGGCATCGACATCGGATATATAATTGTCGATGGTCTTAAGGGCATCTGAAAAATTCGTTTCCTTTGTTTCAGAACCGGCTGATTCATTCACGCCGACCGGATTTTGGCTGACGGGGGATTTAACCGAGTTGTTTGCGAAAGTCTTGTCGAAAGAGTTCCCAGATACATTAAGATTTGGATTAAAATTTATCATTTTGTCACCCGGAATTATTTGAGTAATTCAAGCGTCGTTTCCATCATTTGCTGATACCGCTTCAAAGAAGCGATGTTCGCCTGATACGCTCTGGCTGCTATATTGAGGTTCATCATCTCCACCGGCAGACTGACGTTCGGCATCGAGATATATCCGTTTTCGTCGGATAGAGGATTGCCGGGGTCTGAGATTTTAAGAAATTCACTGTCATCGGCGATTATTTTGTCCAGTTCCACTCCGCCGATTTGCCCGTTTGATTTGAAAGTCGCTTCAAGCCTGCGGTATGGCTCGCCGTTGCCGGCCTCGTTCGTCTGTGCATTTGCCACGTTCGAGGATATGATTTCCATCCGCTTGTTCTGCGCTTCCATACCGGAAATCGCTATGTCTATAGGTCCGAGACTGTTGTGAACTTCCATATTCATTTCCCTTGAAAAAAATCAAAAATCAAAATTGTGGAATCCAGCACTTAATAACATT